>CAJQPH010000033.1 GCA_905480165.1 uncultured Flavobacteriales bacterium | reverse complement strand
ACCTACAATAATTACTGGTCAAACTGCCGAAACTTCTATCGCAACAGATGACACAATATTAATCCATGACACATCAGCTAGTGCATTAAGAAAAATGACTAGAGCAAACTTTGTATCTGGTATTGGTGGAGTTAACACTCCAGCTTTTTCAGCTGAAAGAAGTAGTGACCAAACAATAACAAACAACACTAGAACTACTGTTTTATTTAACAATGAGTTTTACGATAGTTCAAGTGCTTATGATACTTCTACTGGAAAATTTACACCACAAGTTGCAGGAAAATATTATGTAACTGCAAATTGTCAGTTAACTGGTGACAGTTATTCAAATCTAAATTTAGGTTTTATTGAATTATATAAAAATTCTTCTGTAATATCAGAAGGTGTTTTTGATATGAGAGACAATCCACCTAGAAGTGTGACACCAAGTGTAATTATTATTACTGATATGAATGGCTCAAGTGATTTTCTTTTAGTACAGGCATATATAAAAAATTCTTCTGGTGGAACTTTAGCAGTAAGAGATATGTCAACTTTTCAAGCATTTAGAATTATAGAATAGGATAAATTATGGCAATAGATAAAATACAATCAGAATCAATTAACCTTGCAGATAACTTTGCATTTACAGGAACTGTAACTGGTGCTGGAGAAAAAAATACTCCTCTTTTTAGAGCACATCAAAGTGCTGGGTTAAATATAGATAATAATACTGCAACTAAAATTTCTTTTAACGCAGAAACATTTGATCCTCAAAGTACATTTGCTGATGGTAAATTTACACCAGCAGTAAGTGGTAAGTATTTTTTAAGTGCATCAGTAAGAATGACAGCTGCTGTTTATAATCAATTAGGTCTTATAATTTATAAAAATGGATCAGGAATTGCTTATCAATGGCATAATACAAATAGCTCAAGTGGAAATCCAAGTGCTACTGTATCAACAGTAGTTGATTCAGATACAGATGATTATTTTGAAATTTATCTTTATCATTTTAGAGGTTCAACATCAGGTGTTACAACTGGATCGGAAAATACTTGGTTTAATGGATTTTTGGTTTCAACATAAAATTAAGGAGGACAAACTATGGCACAATTAAGTAACAAAATAAGAGAATACTGCAAAGCTAATTCAGTTAATGAAGTAGATTTTACAAATGATGTTAAGTTGCAAGACGACAGTAATGGTCAAGGTGCGTATATAGCTGAATGGAATTTAGATATTGCACAACCAACTGACACACAACTAGCAACATACGAAACAGTTGCAAATACTGCTGAAAGTAATGCAACAGTAGATACTACAAGAAGAAATGAATATGGAGATATTGGCGAACAACTAGACGAAATCTACCATGACATTGATGCTTGGAAAGCAAGAATACAAACAATTAAAGACGCAAACCCAAAGAGTTAAATAGGAGATTACATTGAGTTATATAGGTGCTAAACCAACAATCGGAAACTTTCAGATTTGTGATGCTATAAGTGTTGTGAATGGTCAAGCCGCATACACTATGCAGGTAGGATCAACAAATGTAATTCCTCAATCTGCTAATCACATGATTGTATCTTTGAATGGAGTTATCCAAAAACCAAACAGTTCTTTTACTGTTAGTGGTTCTACAATTACATTTTCTAGCAACCTTGCTACAGGAGATGTTATAGATTTTATTCAGATACTTGGAGATGTTCTTGATCTTGGTGTACCTAGTGATGCAACTGTTACAGATGCTAAAGCAAATTTCGTATCAACTTCAAGTGCCGCAGGATTACAAATTAAAGGCGATGGTACTACTGATGGTACATTACAATTAAACTGTTCTCAAAACAGTCATGGAATTAAATTAAAAAGTCCTGCACATAGTGCTAGTGCTAGTTATACACTTACCTTTCCCACAACAGATGGAAACGCAGATCAATTTTTACAATCAAATGGTTCTGGTGTTTTAACTTGGGCAGATGCTAGTGCTGATGTAGTTTTATTAGCATCATCTGGTAATTTAACAAGTGGCTCAAGATATAATGCCGATAATGTATTTTCATCAACTTACAAAAGTTATAAAATTATTGGCACAAATATAAGATTTTCTGCCGATACTCCTGTTGCTTTTGTTTTTAGAACAGGTGGTGCGTCTGGTTCAGATAGCACACAAAGTAGATATTCTTATGTTAATAATAGAGTAGAAAGAAATTCTTCTGGTGCTGCTAGTGCATTAACTGTTACTGATTGGAATGGTAGTGTAGGAAAAATTTGTCAAGATATTGAAAGTGCTGACACTAATAAAACAGGTTCATTTGAATTTCAAGTATTTGACCCATACGCAACTAAATCAACAAATTGGAGAAATCACACTGTACAATGGGATAGTTCTGGGACATGGATAGCTAACATTATGGGTGGTGGAACTTATAATTATGAAGCAGCTTTAACTGGAATAGGAATTTATCCTTCTTCTGGAAATTATGTAAATGGAGAAATAAAAATTTATGGATTTAAATAGGAATTAAATATGAAAATAATATTAAATAATGGTGAAGTAAAAGAAGCAACTTCTGAAGAAATAATAGAAATAGAAAATGCACAGACAAAAGCTAAAGAACATTCTGATGCTGAAAAAATAAAAATTGATTTAGCAAAAACTAAAAAAGCATCTGGCAAACAAAAACTTTTAGACTTAGGATTAACCGAAGCAGAAGTGAAAGCATTAATAGGAGTATAGATGGCAATAATTAAACCAAACAATAATACAATATCTGCGATAACTGCTCTACCAGCATCTATTCCTACTGGTAAGGTTTTGCAAGTTGTTCAAACTGTTAAATTAGATATATTTTCTACAACAAATAATTATAATAATTTTACAGATATTACTGGATTTAGTGTGGCTATTACACCGTCTAGCTCATCTAATAAAGTTTTAATAATAGCTCAAATTAGTGGTTCAGTTACTGGAACAACACAGTTTTTTAATTTATTAAGAGGTTCAACTACTATTTTTCAACCATCTAGTGGCTCATTTAAATCTACTGTAGCAGCAGATGGTATGAATACACCACATGTTACAATAAGTTTTTTAGATTCTCCATCAACAACATCTGCAACTACTTACAAAGTTCAAACTGCTGCACAAGGTGGAACTTGTTATGTTAATAGAAGAAATGATTCTGATACCCATACTTTCACTTCTTCAATAACAGCTATGGAGGTATCAACATAATGATTGAAAAAGCAGTATTAAAAATAAATCCTAATGCAGAATTTTCTGTAAATGCAGATGACATTAATCAAATTACTTGGTTGAATGGAACAACACCAATACCTAAAGCTGACATAGAAGCTAAAATGGTAGAGGTACAAGCAGAGTATGACGCTAACCAATATCAAAGAGATAGAGTTTATCCATCAATACAAGAACAGTTAGATATGCAATACTGGGATAATGTTAATGGTACTACAAACTGGGAAGATGCTATTGCTAAAGTGAAAGCAGATAATCCAAAAGATTGATATTATATATAATTAAGATATAATTAGGTA
>CAJQPH010000032.1 GCA_905480165.1 uncultured Flavobacteriales bacterium | reverse complement strand
CAACCTGAATGGTCGAGTAATCATTCCGTTGATTTTAATCAAGAAATACATGTTAGGGAAGAGCTTGACATTACTCTATATCTCGAGCATCATAAAGATTTAAAAATGAAGCAAAGTTCTTCAGGACTGCGTTATACCATTGTCGAGAATAATCAATTAAATGAAACTTTAGCTCAAGAAGGTGATGTTCTAGATTTAGATTTGAAAATAGAGCTTTTGGATGGAACATTATGCTACGAAACAGATTCTGTCCCTGAAAGACTTGTTCTTGGGAGAAGTGAAAGAGAGTCTGGACTGCAAGAAGCTCTTGCCATGATGAAGAAGAATGACAAAGCCAAATTGATTTTGCCAAGCTATTTGGCATATGGATTATTAGGTGACTCTGAATCAATTCCGCCACAGTCTATAATTATTATCGAAGTTGAACTTTTAAATATTAAAAGATGAAACATTTAATGGGTATGGTTTTTCTAGTCGTTTTGTTTTCATGCGACTTAATTGAGCAAGAGACATCTAAAGAAAATTTAAATGAACGTTTCTTATCCGACTCAATAATGAATAAGGAAGATACGCTTTCTATCAATAATGAAAATGATTCTGTGTTGTTGGAATCCATAGTCAACGCGGAAATTATTGATGAAAAAGATACGATGATGACCACCTTAGACGTCGAGAAAGAAATTAAATATGTAGATGAGCTCGTGTTAAAAAATGGCCTTAAAATCAACTGGATTGAGCGAAAAAGAGGCAGGAAACTTCAGGCCGGAGAACTGATTCAAATTGAATATAGGTTGGGGCTCCCCGATGGTAAAATAATTGACGGAAACAACAAAATGAATAAACCCTATTTACCCTTTATGATTGGTTATAATATGCAACAAAAAGGTTGGGACTTGGCTTTGTCTGAGATGTGTGTTGGTGACGTTGCTAAAATTGAAATCCCTGCTGCATTGGCCTATGGAAAAAAAGGATTGAGCACAGTTATTCCTCCGAATACAGACAACTGGCTATTTGTTAAAATACTTGGCTTAGTGCCACCAGATTTTGATGAGGGAGGTGTGCGTTATTGGGAATATTTAGCGGGTGATGGTGATGTTCTCAATAATTCTAAAATAAAATTTCACGTTGTGGCATCAACCAAAAACAAAGCAAATGTCATCAACACTTATTATGATAGAATGCCAAAAAGTTATGTTCCAGGGCAAAAGAATTATCCAAAAGGATTGGAGCAAGTGTTAAAAAAAGCAAAAGAAAATCAACATTTGTTTTTGGTGTTAAGTCCGGAAATGGCTTATGGAGATAGAGGGTACATGGATTTGGTGAAGCCAAACGAGTCTGTTTTCTACAACTTGAAAATTCTTCAATCTGAATAGGTTTCACTCATTATTATTAGTTTTGCGCAGTTATAATTCATACATGAAGATTTACCACACATTATTTATCTTATTGATATCATTTCACAGCTTCTCTCAAATTGCAATGGATACTGCGATTTTGGATCTTGGTAAAATAGTGATTTACTCCGATCAATCATGGGAGCTGATAGAGGATGAAGATTTTGATGGAGTTTTAAATCCTCGCATTCATGATATTATGAATTCGCCTGAACAGGGTAACTATTCATTGACATGGAATACAAACGATTGTTACAGTAGAAAAAACGATTTAACGAAATTAAAAGATACGGTTTGGTTGTGTGTTGAATCAGAAGAGCTTGGAGAATTTACGATGCCATTTGATGGTTATATCACTTCGAGGTACAAATACCGCAATGGAAAATTCCACAATGGTATTGATATCGACTTAGAAACGGGAGACACGGTGCTTTGTGCTTGGGATGGAGTAGTACGTTATGCACAAGTCAATTCTGGAGGTTATGGAAATTTGGTTATTGTTCGACATTATAATGGATTGGAAACCTATTATGCCCATTTAAGTAAATTATTGACTTTTTCTGGTCAAAAAGTAACATCTGGTGATGTGCTCGGACTTGGAGGGAATACAGGACATTCTTTTGGTTCACATCTTCATTTTGAAGTCAGGTTTTATGACAATACGATTAACCCGGAAGAAGTTATTGATTTCAAACAAAAGCAATTGAAGGACCCAAACCTCTTTCTGCATAAAACTTTATTTCGACCAGGTGTTACGCCTTCGAATCAATGGAAAACGGATTCAAAAGGAAAGAAGCAATACGTTGAGAAAAAATATTATAAAGTAAGATCGGGAGATACTCTTTCTCGTATTGCAGAAAAAAACAGAACAAGTATTAATAGGCTTTGCAGTTTAAATGGTTTGCGAAAAACAAGTATATTGCAGATTGGTCAAAACATAAGAGTAAGATAAAATGCAGATAAAATTTATTTTCGGGATTTTGTTTTTTTGTGTCTCGTGCTCCAGCTATAACAAAGTTGTTAAAGGAGATAATTACGCGCAAAAATTCGAGACTGCTAATTCTTTGTATGAAGAAGGTGAATTTCTTCGTTCAATTGTTCTTTACGAACAAATTTATCAGCATGCTCCAAAAACTGGTGAGGGAGAATTGGCATACTACAGGTTGGGTCAGAGCTATTACAATAGTGAAGATTATTACATGGCAGCCTATTATTTAAGCTCATATGTACAACGGTTCCCGTATTCGAGTAAGAATGAAGAAGTGATGTTCATGGCAGCACTATGTAATGTGAATAACTCACCTCTACCGTCTTTGGACCAAAGCGAAACAAATGAGGCCATTAATAGTATTCAGATGTTCGTTGATCGATATCCTGATACCAAGTATATGGATTCATGCAATCAAATCATAGACAGATTAAG
>CAJQPH010000031.1 GCA_905480165.1 uncultured Flavobacteriales bacterium | reverse complement strand
ATTTCGATATGAGATAGGATCAATAGCTATTTATCTTACTGTTTATTTAACTCTTTATTTACTAGAAATCATTCCTCATCATTCATTAGGAGGCAAGTACTTTTTGTTATTGTCGATTCCATTTATACTTCCAATGATGGAGATGATTAAAAGCTGGAATTATGTTAAATTTTTATCAGTAGCATTTCTAGTTTTGATTTTAGTAGGAGAGGGCTTTTTTAGAGGCAATGAAAGGGATGAAATCTCATTAATGACGAAAAGTAGATATTCTTTCTATAGCAATTCAAATGATGTGTTTACTGTGTTAAGACTTGTTCATGCCATGGATGACAGTAAAAAAGTTTTTATCGGAGATCCTGAGAAAACAGGAAATATCGATTTTGATCAACTTTTTATTGTGACCTATACAAAACCAAAAATAAAATATGATGCCAATTCTTTGATTAATGAATCTTATGTTGGTCAGAAAATGGTATTGCGAAAGTTTTTAGATATAGGTGTATTTTACTACAAATAAGAATTAAAAGAATTTACAACTGAATATGGCTGTATCATCCACAAAATTCAGTTCTTCTCGCCAATCATCTAGCTTTGAGAAAATAATATTATTCATGTCTTCCATTTTGAGAGCAGCGTATGATTGAGCCGTTTTAACAAGCAACGGTACACCAAAAAAATCACCTTCAGTATTTTCCAGTTCAATTAGTCCATCGGTGTATAAAACAAAGGTAGAGTTTGGTTCTAGTTCTATATTCCCAACATTTATTGATGGAATTTCATCTAACATTCCAAGACCAATACATCCCTTGTCAAGCATGATCACTTTCCTTCCATTTAGTATGAATGGATGGTTATGTCCCGCGTTTACATACTGCATTTTTCTTGTATATGCATTGTAATGGGCTATAAAAAAGGTGATAAATTTTTCACCTTTTGCACTCCGCATTACTTTTTTGTTCAGCTCTTCAAGAAGAAAGGGCATTTCAAATCTTTGGTATTTAAATAGCGTTCTTATCGTCGCTTGAAAATTTGCCATAAGAAGAGCTGCACTGACTCCTTTCCCAGAAACGTCAGCAATACAAATAATGTATTCATCATCCCCTAAAGGAATAAAGTCGTAATAGTCACCGCCTATAGCATGTCGGGGAATGTACTTTGCAGAGATATCCATTTTCCGGTTAGAAGGAAGATCTGAAGGGAACAAGAGTTTTTGCATTTCCCGAGCAACTTCTAGTTCTTTTGATATTCTTTCTTTAATAATGTGTTGTTCGCCAAGACGTTTGTTTTCAACAGCAACCGCAATGATATTCGTAAGCGTTTGAACAAAAGAAAAATAACTGGTTTCATTTTCACTATCTAGATTGCTGGCCAGAAGCAAGAAGGCGAGTGGGTTTTCCGAATGAAAAACGGGAATAATTACCTGAAACTGATGTAGTAATTTCGATTTTGAAGACTCAATTATTGTAATCTCTTTAAAGCGATTAAATTCTGCATCGATGGCGTTTAAGTTGATCTTCCCTTTGTAACCAATTTTGACAGGGTTTTCCCAAGACTTTTGATTCATTAATAATACAAACTTTGAAAACCCAAGCTGCTCCTTTAGAATAAAAGTGAAAATTTTCATGAGATGCTCAACAGGTGCATTCTCATTTATGGCATTCGTTATTTCGAGTAAAGAACGAAGCTTGATTTCTTTCACTTCATTTTGATATACCAAATCTTGTTCCCTCGTGGTATACATTTAGATGTTTTTTATTATTTCCGGGAGCTTTTGAAGTGCTGCCAATTCTTTTAATTTTTGAAATGATTCCTTACAAGGTGTGCCGAAATAAGTCTTATTGCCTTCGATACTTTTCGTAACTCCTGATTGGCCTAAAACAATTGCATTTTTCCCTATTTTAACATTGCTTGCACATCCAACCTGTCCCCAAATCTTAACTTCATCTTCAATGGTTACACAACCTGAAATACCTGTGCCGGAGGCGATAAGGCAATTTTTACCTATAACGGTGTCATGACCAACATGTACTTGATTGTCTATTTTAGTTCCATGACCAATTACAGTTGAAGCAGAAACTCCCCTATCTATCGTACATAAGGCACCAATTTCCACAAATGAATTTATTTTAACATTGCCAATGCTGTGCATCTGTATGTGTTTTTCCTTAGTTTGTTTGTAATAAAATGCAGAATGTCCAATTACGGAGTTTGGACCAATTTTCACGTGCTCACCAATACTCACATGGTCCATAATACAGGCTCCTGAATATAATGTGGCATGTGCACCGATCGTTACATTTTCTCCAATGTAGACATTAGGATAAATGATTGCGCTTGGATCAATTGTACTTGATTTTTGTGTCTCAGAAGGTTTTGATTCAGGAAATAGCAATTTCGCAAGCTTATTGTAGTCCCCGAATGGATTGTCAGAAATAATGAGGGCTTTACCGACAGGAGCTTCAACTTCCTTATCAATAATAATGGTATCTGCTAAGGAATTCAATGCACTCTTATAATATTTTGGATGGTCGACATAAATTAAATCCCCTTTTTCAACATTATGGATTTCATTTAGACCAGAAATGACATGGTTGGCAGCCCCAATGAACTTTCGATGTAAGATATTCGAGACTTCTTTAAGAGAGATTTTTTCCAATAAAACCATTGTACATTCCTTTTAATCAAAAATAGCAATTGGATGCATTTCAATGAATTCATAATTAAAGACTTATCACCTTTGGTTTGTTCAAAGTGATTTAATCTTTATTTTTTGATGATATATGAAAAGAATTATATAAATTTGCATTCCATTTTTGAAACAAGAATTATGAGAAAAGATATACATCCGGATGATTACAGATTAGTTGTTTTTAAAGACATGTCTAATGACTACTCCTTTTTATGCCCTTCATGTGCCCCAGCAAAAGAGAAAATTGAATGGGAAGATGGAAATGAATATCCTCTGATAAAACTTGACATTTCTCATAAATCTCATCCTTTCTTCACTGGTGTAGCTCAATTTGTGGATACGGCTGGAAGAATTGATAAGTTCAAGAACAGACACGCGAGACACATCAAGAAATAATATCTTGATTGTAAAATATTTAGAACCCTTGTTATGCAAGGGTTTTTTTATTTCTTATACTTTGCAATCGCTTTGTTTATTCGATCATTCATCGATCGACCTATACCTATCTCTGGAAAATTACAAATGAAAATTGCATCAAATTGTTTTTCATCCATATAATGCAAGGCATGGTATAAATTTTTAGAAGCAATATTGAGGTCTGATTCTGGACTCAGTAAAAATTGATTTTCATTGGGAACATCGTCAATTGTTTTATTAAACCCTATGTAACCAAAGTTTGCATTGGTTTCTATTTTTGAAATGTCTCCAATATCATAAATGGGGGTTTGTGGTGCGTAATGATATTTTACCATTCCACTTGTAATAGGTTGATCTGAAATTAATTTGTGATCATAAATAGATACTTTTTCCCCAATACAATCCTCTATTTCTTCAGTTGTAATAGCTCCTAATCTGTAAAGAATGGTTTTACTGTTTTCAAATCCTAAAATGGTTGACTCTATCCCTTTTGAAGACATTCCTCCATCTAAAATATAGGGTATTGAACCAGAGAGCTGCTTAGATACATGTACTGCCTTCGTAGGACTGACTCGGCCGTATAAATTTGCGCTTGGAGCTGCTAAAGGGAAGTCGAGCAACGCCAAAAGTTTTAGAGTGTCTGGATGGTTTGGAATTCGCACTGCAATTTTTTGCTTACCTGAATTGACGGAATTTGGGATTTTAGCTGTTTTTTCCAGTAATAGAGTTAACGGGCCAGGCCAAAATTCTTCTGCAATTTTTTTTGCTTCTGCGGGTATGTTAGAGACATATTTCGAAACACTATTCAAGTCTTTGAAATGAAGAATAAGAGGGTTTGAAAGGGGTCTCCTCTTGACTTTAAATATCTCAGAAATTGCATCTTGGTCAAGTCCATTTGCAGCCAGTCCGTAGACAGTTTCTGTTGGTATTGCAACCAATTGGCCTTTATTTAATAGGTCGGCAGCTTCTTGTATGCTATGTCCGGTTTTCGTAATCACTTGTACAAAAATACATATTCCTAATAGCACATTAGAATATTCCATTTGATGTTAAAAATAATTTATTAATTACTAGTTGTATTTTTACAAGTATATGTATCTTTGTTTAGATTAATTCTAAATAAGATGTCGATAATAATCGCTGATAGTAATGATTTAACAAGGGTAGGATTGCGGTCCATTTTATCTACACAAACTTCGATTTCTATTGTAGGAGAGGCTAGTGATGGTAATGAATTGATGAATCAGCTAAATTCATTCGATGTTTCAATGGTACTAATTGATTACACTTCTCCTGGATTCACAATTGATACAATCAGTGAGATCAGCAGTTTTAAAAAGGAAATTAAGTTCATTGCAATTACCCCTGAACAGAGTGCTCAAACACTTGTCGATGCTTTGAGGTCAGGAATTATGAGCTATGTCAAAAAAGATTGTGATTTATCAGAAATCGTAAATGCTGTGCTCGAAACAAGAAAAGGTAACAAGTTCTTTTGCGGACAGATTCTTGAGACGATTCAAAAGGCACAAATTGATGTCAATGATTTGGATTTCGATTCATTTACTTGTGAAGCGGTTGTTTTGAGTGAAAGAGAGAATGAAATAATTGTACTCATAGCCGAAGGGTATACCAATAATAAAATTGCAGAGCTCTTATTTTTAAGTAACCACACCATTACCACCCACAGAAAAAACATAATGTCCAAACTTGGAGTGAAAAACACAGCGGGTATTGTGATGTATGCCGTTAAAACAAATCTGGTTTCACCAAACAAGTTTTTGTTTTCCCCATCGAGCTAAAGTCTTAATATGAGCTTCAGGTTAAAGCGCCTTTGGGTAAGGTAATTTGGAATGGAATAATACTTGCCACTTACGTCTTGAATCCATTGTTTAGATAAGACATTGTTGATTCCCAAAAGATTAAATATTTCAAGAGAAATCAATGCCTGGGAAAAATTATTTTTCCAAAATTTATGACGTGATTTGGACTTGCCTAAAAAGTCGTAAGACATTCCCAAATCTACTCTAAAATAAGATTTCATTCTAAGGGTATCTTTATAGCGAGTTGGGTCAGGAGGACCGTAGGGGAGTCTTGTCCCAAACTGCATTCCCATTTGTACGGTAAAGCTTTCGAGTCCTGGCATTTGATCTTGAACCAAAGCTCCAAAATTAAAAAACTGATCGGTTGGGCGAGGGATGTATCCCGGGAAAATAGTAGCGCTATCTACAACCGTTTGGTCTTCGCTAAATCCAAATATTATTCTTTCACCAGAGGCATTATAATATTCCATGTATTGATCATCTAGGATATCTTCTTTGGTAGAAAGAAAACCCAATTTAAAAAACGACTCAATACCTTTTACGAACTCACCGTGAATATTCAAATCTAAACCGTAAGCGTATGCAATGGCGTTATTATCGGCATAATAACGGGTACGGACATTTTCAATTTGATAAGGGTTAACATCCCATAAATACTTATAAAAGACTTCTCCTGTAAATTTAAAAGGCATTTCACGTTGCCACATGTTAAAGAAGAAATCTGTTCCTGCAACGACATGAACTGATTTTTGGGCCTTGACATCAGTTCTTAAGCTGCCATCAAAGTATCTGAATTCTCTATAGAATGGTGGTTGATAATACATTCCAGAAGATAAACGATAAGAGATGTTTCTTTTGTAAATTTTATCGTTTTGTGCAATGTAGGCTTTAGGATAATAAATAAGTGCTGCTCTTGGCGTAAAATAAAGTTCTTCATTAACAGTTGTATATCCTCCACGAGTTCCGACTGAAATAGCCCATTTAGAGTTGGCTTCCGCAATGGTATCCGTACACCAAATTTTTTTCTTTTTCCCGTGCTCTCCAATTTTATAGGGTCGAGAAACAATGACATTCTTTTGAGTGCGAGACCAACTTGTATTGTATTGAATGAATCCAGTATATCTCTGATTATTTAGCGAAAGTTCTCCTTTAATTACCTCAAAAAGCTCAATTTCATTTGGGTTAGATTGTGGCACACTGTATCCTGCAGAATCGATCATGCGCCATTCACTTAGGACATCATTAAACTGATCCATTTGAAAAGAAACTCCCCATTTTAAATGTCTATTTTTAAATTTCAGTCTGGCCTGATCCGCATATCCATTAAAGAACTCATGTCTACCGTTGTGATATATATTAATAATATTGGCATTTAGTTTATTCCGTGCGTGATTAAGAAAGGTTCCAATTCCCAGTACTGCAATTGAATCACCATATTCTTCCTTTGAGGGATCTGTTTCTAGCTCATTAATAAAATATTGGCCTTGAATATCGAAGTATTCTCTTTCGGTTGTTTGAAATGCGGTTGCATAAAAGTCGATGTCTGTTTTTTCATTGGCTTTCCATTTAAGAGATAGTCCACCCATCATGGTTTCAAATTTGGTTTGTTCTTGGCCATCAAAATAGATTTTAAAGGAGTAGGCTTCATTTGCTGTTCCAAAATCAGTTTCTGAAGTTTCTGGACTAAATCGATAATTATTTGAGGAGTAATGCAGGAGCGTACTAAAAACCAGATTGTCTTTAATATTGAAATTGGTTGAAATCTGGGCATCTGAAAACACCGGATTATACGATCCTTGTGTAGGTAGAGAATTCAACAAATAGCCATTAGACCGATATCTCGCTCCGACTATATAATCGAATTTTTTCCCGATTTTTTGTTCTGCATGCGCTTCTGCACCCAGCAAAGAAATCATTAACGAGGACTTAAACTCAGTCGGCTTTTTGTAAGTGATATCTAAGACTGAGCTCAATTTATCTCCATACTGAGCATCAAAACCTCCAGCTGAAAACCGAACAGATTCAACAAGAGAAGAATGGATAAAGCTCATGCCTTCTTGCTGTCCACTGCGTGTCAGAAAAGGTCGATACACTAAAAAACCATTTACATAGACCAAGTTTTCATCATAATTCCCACCTCTTACATTATAGTTTGTTGTAAGTTCGTTATTCGATGTTGCCGCTGTAGTTAAAACCAAGCTTCGCTCAATACTACCTGTTAATTTTTGGGCATCGACTAAAGGAAGTGTTTCTAATTCAAAAGGATTCTCTCTTTCTATGATTACTGTGACACTTTGTTGAACAAGAATAGGAAAAGAAATGCTCGGGAAGTTTTTAAGACTAGAAGATATATAGATGTCTTTTTTAATGGTAATTTCATTCGCCTGATAAACCATTTTTAAGGTGTCTTCTAATTGCACTAAAAATTCATATTTCCCTTCAGAATCTGTATAGCTCTCTTGAATAGGGGAAGTATTGATTTTTACAAATACATTTTCAATAGGACTTCCTTTTTTATCGACACAAATACCAACCAATTGTTTTTGTTGTCCAAAAACAAAAAATGAGAAAAACACAAAATATAGTAAAGTTCCTTTCACGGGTGTAAAGTTAAAAGCATAACGATTTTAAAAGACATTTATTTTGATTAATTTTTATGAGAAGAATTTATTATATTTGTCGCCACGAAATGGTGGTTGTAGCTCAGTTGGTTAGAGCATCGGTTTGTGGTACCGAGGGTCGTGGGTTCGAGACCCATCTTCCACCCAAAAGCCCGGATTAAAGTCCGGGCTTTTTTTATTTTAAATCTTTTAGAAATTTTTCGGTATTCTTACACAATTGTAAAAGAGGGTTTGGTAGCTCAGATTGTGTCCAGGGATGTCTTGAGTCAAATACATGATCTGTCTGATCGATCACACATAAATTGGTTCTAGACCAATTTGCTATGCGCATGCCATTGTTGATATCAACAGAGGTGTCTTTTTCTCCGTGAGCTACAAAAATGGGTTTATCAATTGTATCACATATGCGTTCGAGATTAAATGAATGTTCATTTGTCATGTAGTCTGTATACAAGGTGTATTTTTGAGGTAGTTCTTGCTGTGTTCTCCCGTTCTTGACGTATTTCACACCGGTTGATTTCCATTTTTCAAGTTGCGATCCTTTTGGAAACCGTTCACCGATTGAAGCTATAGAAGCCCAGGTTGATATACTTTGAATCTTTTTAATTTTCTCTCCTGCAATTAAAGCTATAGCGCCGCCTTTGGAGTGTCCAATTACATGTCCTTTCCAATTGACCACTTTCCTGTCAATCCAATCCATAACCTGCTTTAGATCTTCAAGTTCATTACTAAAAGTGTTTTTCCCGAATGAATCAGGATCAGGGAAATCAATACCATTTTCAACTGTACCTCCTCCATGACTGATATTGAATTTGCAAAATCCATACCCCTTTTGCACAAAATAATCCATGACTAAATGCCAAGCTCCCCAATCTTTAAAACCCATGAAGCCGTGAATGAAAATGACAATTTCACCATTAAACATATTAGGGATTTCGAGATCGATCAAGCTTTTTCGCCCTTGAGCTCCAGTATAAATAGCATTTTGAATTTTCATGATTATGAAACGTATTCTTGTTTGTGAACAAGCAGATATTCTTTATTTTCTATTTCTCTGTACCCCATATCATAACAGAAAATATATTGAAGTCCTTTTTTCGTGGTGTAAATATTGGTGAAATAGTGAAAATTGAAACCAAGTTCAGCCAATTGAATCAAATGAACTTTAGATTTCCCCTCTGGATTGAGTTGTGATAGAATCCGTCTGTTTTTTCTCAAAATACGGTTGATGTTTCTAACGGCTTTATTTGAATCTTCATTGAGTTTATTGTTGTATGTATTGCGACAATAGTCACAACAGAATTTTTGATCTTTACGACCAACAAGTTTTTCCTTGCACTCAAGGCATTGTCTTTTTGATTCAGACTTCATACATACAAGATTAACAAGAATTAACATGAAATACAATTCATTAAAAGGAGTGTTTCGGATTTTTGTTTTAAAATAGAAATCATATGAGTGAGTTAAAAGCTTCAGAAAATAATGAAAGTGTAAATCCTGCTGACCATCTTCGAAAGTTGAATGATCAAATTGCTTTGGAAAAAATGGCAATTGAGCAGCTTAAAAAAGAGATTTCTAAAGTTATTATTGGTCAGGGAGAAATGATTGATTCATTAATTATTGCGCTCTTGACAGATGGCCATGTTTTACTTGAAGGATTACCAGGATTGGCCAAAACCTTAACGGTGAAAACTCTTTCTCAAGCTATGAGTCTTGATTTTAGTCGCATACAATTCACACCAGACTTATTGCCAGCAGACGTTACTGGAACTATGATTTATCAGCAAAAATCTGAAAGTTTTGCCGTTAGAAAGGGGCCGCTATTTGCATCCTTTATTTTAGCCGATGAAATAAATAGAGCACCCGCAAAAGTTCAAAGCGCACTGCTTGAAGCTATGCAAGAACGTCAAGTAACGATTGGAGAAGAATCATTTAAATTACCGGATCCATTTTTGGTCATGGCAACACAAAATCCAATTGAACAGGAAGGGACTTACAATCTCCCAGAAGCTCAGAAGGATCGCTTTATGATGAAAGTAAGTGTTGGTTATCCTTCGCCGGCTGAAGAAGCGTTAATCATTAGATCTAAAATACAGGGAAGTGAGGCAGAAAAAGTAAAAAAGGCATTGACAAAAAAGGACATTTTAAGATTGAAGTCCTTGGTTAAAGAAGTGTACTTAGACGAAAAAATTGAAAAATACATTGTTGATATTATTAATGAAACAAGAAATCCAAGTATTCCTGCTTTACAAGATCTGGCTCCTTATATTTCATACGGATCATCTCCTCGTGGAGGCATCAATTTGGCTTTGGCTTCAAAAGCAAGAGCATTTATGGAAGGACGATCTTTTGTCACTCCTGATGATATTAAGGTGATGTCTGTAAAGGTTTTAAACCATAGAATCGGCCTCACCTATGAAGCTGAGGTTGATGAGTTAAATGCAGAAGATATTATTCATAAGATTGTTCAATACGTGGAGGTGCCTTGAATCTTAAAGAAATCATAAAATCAGTACGAAGAATTGAATTGAAGGCCAAAAGTTTTTCAAATCAAAACTTCTCGGGATTGGATCGAAGTGCTTCTAAAGGTTTAGGTATGAATTTTAGTGAAGTTCGGGAATACCAGTTGGGGGATGAAACTCGATTTATTGACTGGAATGTAACTGCTCGTTACAATAACCCACACGTAAAGGTATTTGAGGAAGAACGAGAACATGTAAATATGTTTTTTATTGATGTTTCTGGCTCCCTAGATTTTGGTGGTGGTGAACGAACTAAAAAAAGAGTCATTGTTGAATTATTTGCTACTGTTGCATTTTCTTGTTCAATGAATCAAGATAAGATTGGTGCTGTTTTCTTTTCCGATGAAGTGGTGAAGTACTTTGTTCCAAAAAAAGGCAAGAAACATGTTTGGTCCATGCTGAAATACCTTATTGAAAACGATTTCAAATCAAAGTATTCAGATCCATCAAGCGCTTTTGATTTTTTTCAAAAAACAAAATGGAAAAAGTATAGAATGTTTTTGTTTAGTGACTTATTGTTCTCTGATCCATTTCAGAGTATTTCAGCATTTAAAAAGACAAAATCCAAAAATCAGGCGTTCGTAATTAGGGTTCATGATGAAATGGAAAATAAGCTACCTATAAAAGGGTTTTATCAACTTATTAATTCTGAGACGGGATTGCGAACATGGGTTAATGGCTTCTCAACCAAAGTCCAAAACTCAATGAGAAGGACCAACGAAAAAAATGAATTGCTGTGGAAAGAAGAATGCAAGAGTGGTAAAATTCTTCTAACCTCAATATCAACTAGGTCAAACATCTACTCAAAATTGAACGGTTTTTTTTAGAAAGATGAAGGTTTACCTAAATATCATTTTACTTATCATTTGCTTCCAAAGTTTTGGACAATCTTTAGACACTTATATTTCCGATAGCGAAGTGCGCGTTGGTGATATTTTTGAGTTAAAATATGTCATTACAAATGCAGATAAATTTCCTGTATCAAATGATAAAGGAACTATTTTCCCGTCTGTATTACTTACTTCTGATACCGTTCAAAATAAAAGCATCCCTTCTGTTGATGTAGTGTCTTTTAGCGATTCCCTTTCGCCTCTAAATGAATCGCTTCAAGTCACACGCACGTATCAATTGATCGTTTGGGATTCATGTGCTTTATCGCTTATTGGCTTCGAGTACAAGTATTTCGACTCTATTGTGAGATTTCCACCTGCCTATGTCAATGTATCTTATTATAATACAAAGGAAGGAATTGATCTTGTGGATATAAAAGAGAGATTTCATAATTGGAAGAATACAAATACTGAAAACAAGAAAACTTCGAATACCAATTGGTTACTCTTAATATTGGGGATACTATTATTTACATTGATTGTTTTATACATTTTTATCCGAAAAATAAAGCACAATAAACTTGAGAAAAACAAAAAATCACTTCAAGAAGCTACGTTAGAGCAAATGAATAAACTTCAAAAGGAGGAGCTTTGGAAAAAGGAATTACTCAAGGAACATTTTGTCAGGTTCTCACATCTTTTAAGATCCTATTTAACAAGTCGATATGGCGTTTCTTTTTTGGACAAGACGACCCAACAGTCTATTTTTCTTCTTGATTCTTTGAGTCTAGATGAAGCTCTGAAAAATAAAATATTACAGCTTTTGAAAAGTTCAGATTTGGTGAAGTTTGCCGATTCGAATATTGAGGACAAATATATTTCGTTTCTTTTTGAAGACTTTACATCAATTGTAATTCAAACGACTCCAATAATGGAAGAGCCATGATTAATATAATAAAGGAATTATTGGGTTATAACTTTGAGAAACCATACTGGTTTTTTCTATTGCTTTTTTTGCCTTTGTTTATTTGGCTTTTTTTTAAATTGAATAAAGAGAAACCATTTGCATTCAAATACGCGAATACGATAGATCAACAACAAAGGATTTCATCTTTTTTGGTTTTTACATTGAAGATGCTATTAAATTCAGCAAAGATTCTACTGTTTTTCTTATTTGTTTCTATTCTTGCATCACCAATTAAAATTGATCCAGATCAACCAAAGCCAGATCAAAATGGATATGGTATCGATCTTATTTTCGTCTTAGATGTTTCTTTTTCTATGCAGGCCATGGATTTAAAACCCAATCGACTTGAAAGTGCCAAAAGGGTCATTGGTAATTTTATTCAGCAGAGAGCGAATGACCGAATCGGATTGGTGGCCTACTCAGGAGAGGCTTACAGTGTTTGTCATAAAACAACTGACTACAAACTTTTAAGATCGCAATTGGCACGCATCAATGGCAATGATTTGATCCAAGGCACTGCTATTGGTGTTGGACTGGGTACGGGTATTACACAGCTAAGAGGAGACAGCACCAAGTCAAAAGCAATTGTTTTACTCACAGATGGTAAAAATAATGTGGGAGATATTTCACCAATTGAAGCGGCAGAGCTTGCTGTTAATGAAGATGTTCGTGTTTATACAATAGGAGTAGGTACCAATGGCTATGCACCAATACCTAATATGGGTGCTTTCGGAGCTGGGGTTAGTTATAGTCTTGTTGAAATTGATGAAGAAATTCTAAATGAAATATCAAATCTTACAGGTGGTCAATATTTTAGAGCGACAGACTCAAGATCACTTAATAGAATCATTATGGAAATAGATAAAATTGAGAAAAAGCTGTTAAATAAAGCACAATCAGTTTTGCCATTGGCGACCGATTTAACTCCGTTTTTAAAAATTATAATATGCCTTTGCATGATTATAATCATCGGTGACATATTTCTTTTTATACAATATGAGTAGTAATAAATCACATATCTATTATAAGTGGCTAAGAACCTTTTTGGCTCTTGAGCTATTTACGATTGCACTGATTATTACAGCATATCTATATTTAGAAAAAAATGGAATAATCTTTCAAAATCCCAGGGTGTTATACGCTCTTCTTTTTTTACCATTGCTTTATGTTCTATTTTTCATTCGCCAGAAAAGAAAAATTGACGTATTTGAAATGAATCCATCTCTATTATTCGCAGGGAACGAATCTTATTTAACCGTATTCAATCTAAAATTTATTTTCCTCAAAAACACTTTAGTAGCGATTATCATTGCTTTGTCAAATCCCATATATGGAACCAGAAAAGTAGATGTTATATCCAAAGACGGTGAAATAATGATTTGCCTTGATATTTCTAATTCAATGAATGTAAAAGACATTCAAAATGAAAGCCGTTTGGAAGTTGCAAAAAGGCTCTTAAACGGAATTATAAATAAACTCTCAGGTCAGAAAATTGGAATTTGTTTATTTGCTGCTGATGGATTTGTGCAAATTCCTCCCTCTCAGGACTACCAATCTGTAAAGATTCTTCTTTCAGATGTTAAAACGACATTTTTAAGTAGGCAAGGAACAAACGTTTGTAATGCACTAGAACTTGCAATGAATTCTTTTCCTGAAAGTAAAATACCCAAATCCATTCTTTTGATTACTGATGGGGAAAACCATATGTCTGAAGATCAAAGTGTTTACAATCGAATAAAAAAAGATAAGGTTTTGTTATATGCCATGGGTATAGGTAGCTCTGAAGGTGGACCAGTACCAGATTTTGCTACAAAATCATTGAAAATGGACGATGATGGGAACTTGGTTATATCAAAGCTCAATATTGAATTTGCACAGAACCTTATAAGTCAATGCGAAGGTAAGTTGGTGCGTATTGATTCACAATATCCGGATTTAAGTCCTTTATTAACAGAAATTAACCTGAGGTCAAAGGGATATTCTCGAAATTTGAAAATTGAAGTGAGAAGGTCTTTAGTTGATTTTCCTGTGTTATTAGGATTTGTTTTCTTTTTACTCTTTCTACTCACCCCTTTACTCAAGTTAATTAAGAAATGAAGAATATTCTTTTAATCATATTTATTTTGGCTGGGATATGTATTAATGCTCAGATTTGGGAGGATTCATTGCGTAATGCGCAAGAGTTATATCAAAGCAATGATTTTGATAATGCCTTACAATTATATAAGAAAGCAAAAGTAGAATCAGGGAAAGATATCTTTCTTAAAGAAGAATTGGCTCAGTCCGCTTATCGTTCAGGGGATTATGAAATGGCGCATTCCTCATTCGAAAGCGCTATCAAAAAAGAAACCGATCCTGCAGAACTTTCTAGGTTATATTACAATCAAGGAAATGTCTGCTATAAGAAAGGAGATATGAATGAGGCCATAGAAAATTATAAAAAATCAATTATTACAGATCCGAATAATCAAGATTCTAAATATAATTTGTCACAGGCATTAAAGAAAAAGAATCAGAATCAAACAACTTCACCAAAAGAGGATAATCAATCTTCAGATGATGAAATGAATCAGTCAAAGGGCGATGATAAGTCGGATGTGAAAAAAGAGTTTTCAATGGAAAAACAAGCTGCAAATCGAAAGTTGAATGAATTATTGAAAAATGCAGAGAGCACAAAACGGAAAGTTTCTGATAAATCTCAAAGAAACAATAACAACGGAAAGGATTGGTAATGAAGTATATTATACTTATTTCATATTTATGTTTTGCCTTACTCATGTTTGGGCAAAAAGCCGATATTCTTATTGAAGTTTCGGAGACCGAAGTTTCTGTTGGTCAAAACATCAGCATATCCATAACCACATCTTTGAATGGGAATATAGAGTTTCAATTCCCAAATCATTTTCAAAAGGGATATGCCCAAATGGAGGGAATGTCTCAGGAGTATATCAATGGTAAGAGCAAAACAGTCTATTACAAAAATCAGAACGGTTATTTTACTGAGAAAGGAAAGTATGCAATCGGTCCTGCAACAATAAAATCTAACGGAAAAATATATAGGTCTAATAAGGTCAAAGTAGTTGTAAAAGAGTCCAACAAGTCCATCCCGAAAAAAAATGATTTCAATAGAAATCTGAAAACTATAAAAACATTTTATGGAGAAATAAATGTATCAAAAGATGAGATTTATGAGGGAGAGTCTATCCATTTGAATGCCAAAGTATATTCTAAATATGCTTTTTCAAAATATGGATATACTCCATATAGCGTAGATGGCAAACACGATGTGCACGAAATTCAAAACACCAATCCATTGGCATTGGTGGAAGAACAGATTGGAGGAGAATCCTATTATGTCCTTGAGTTAGACAATAGGGTGTTTTTCCCTGTAAAACCGGGAAGCTACAGGGTTGAGCCATTTGGAGTCGATATCGTCGATCGACGTATTTACCGAGTGAATGCGGATAAAAAAAATATAGATGTTAAACCCCTACCAACAAAAAATAGACCTGTTTCATTCAAGGGGCTAGTCGGTGATTTTACTTTCGAAGCAGAGATTTCAAATAATGAGGCAGCATTAAATGAGGTAATCACCTTGCAGCTGACCATAACCGGGGAGGGTAATCTTCATCACGCGATCGCTCCAGAATTGAGTCTTCCCGCTGAAGTAGAATTATATGCAGACCCTGTAGAAACAAAAGGTTATGAATTAGGCACCAATGGTTTTACGGGAGCGCTTAATTATACGTATCCATTAAAAGTGGTAAAGAAGTCGCGTACGGAACTCCCAGAAATCGACTTTTCATATTTTAACCCCAAGAAAAAGAAGTACATCACTCATACCTCTAAACGATTTCTAATTAATGAACATACCGATTCAACAGACATTGAGCTTATTCAACTAACTTCTGATCAAGACCAATCTTCTTTAAAAATAAAAGGTGAGAATACCCGTCCATTGAACGGTTCAAAAAAATCATCAAATGGCAATAGTAAATGGATTCTCAACACATTGCTTGTTCTAATAGTAATCGGAGGATTTTTGACTCTTTGGCTTTTTATAAGGAGTAGGGCAAACAAGAATGAAAAGGTCCAATCCATACCTACATCAAAAGAAATTGAAGCAATATTGAAGGAAATTGATCAGTACAATATCACATCCGATTCTAATGTTATTTTTTTTAAAATGGAAGAATGCCTTTCTGCTGTATGTTGTTATTTATTAAAAACCGATCTGTTAAGTGTCTCGAGAAATGAAATGTTCGTTCTATTAATAGATAAAATGGATAAAGAGAATTTAAAGGGTTTGAAAAATCTTTTTAAAGAGCTAGACATGGTAAGATTCAGTAAGCAAAACACTGATTTGGCTATTAAAGACCTGAAATTAGAATTTAATGGTCTAATTAAAAAAATCCTCTCAAAAAGAGCTTAAACACCTTGTTAATAGGTGTTTTGGCGTGACTTTTTCACATTGAATATCTGTTTAATTTATTTTTTTTTCAAAAAAGTCCAACCTTATCAATATTTTTTCGTCTAAAGATTAAAATTGTTAGAACTATGAGACAATTAAAAATTGCAAAACAAGTAACGAATCGCGAAACAGCCTCTTTAGATAAATATCTTCAAGAGATTGGTCGTGTTGATTTAATCACTGCCGACGAAGAGGTAGAATTAGCGAAAAGAATTAAGGAAGGAGATCGTCAGGCATTAGAAAGGCTTACAAAAGCCAACTAGATTTGTGGTTTCTGTTTCTAAACAATATCAAAATCAAGGATTAACCTTATCTGATTTAATAAACGAAGGGAATTTAGGATTGATTAAAGCCGCTGAGCGCTTCGATGAAACTAGAGGATTTAAGTTTATATCTTATGCCGTTTGGTGGATTCGTCAGTCTATTCTTCAAGCTTTAGCCGAGCAGGCACGTATTGTGAGATTGCCTCTAAATAAAATCGGAAACATCAATAAAATCAATAGAGCATATTCTGAATTAGAACAAAAGTTCGAAAGACCACCTAGTGCTGATGAGCTCGCAGAAACATTAGACTGTACGACTCAAGAAGTGAAACAATCACTTTCTCAGAATGGACGCCATATTTCTATGGATGCTCCTTTAGTAGAGGGAGACAACTCTTCATCTAGTATGTATGATGTTATGGGGAGTAATGATTCACTACCAAGTCCAGAATCTAATCTTGTTATGGAATCGCTACGTTGTGATATCAGACAGTCCTTGAAAAGCTTAACGCCCCGTGAAAGTGAGGTCGTAAATATGTTTTACGGATTGGAAGGTAAAATGCCATTATCATTAGAAGAAATCGGTGATCGTTTCGATTTGACTAGAGAACGTGTTCGTCAAATTAAAGAAAAAGCGATTAGACGACTGAAGCATACTTCGAAAAATGTGGTTCTCAAATCTTATTTAGGCTAACTAAAGAGGATCTACGTCAATTACTACTTTTACCGATTTAAATTCGACCTGTTGATAGAATAGTTCTAGTCTTTCATTAAGCTTTTCTTTTACCTTTTTTTCGGGAGCCGTCCTTTCTATTTTTAGCTTAATTTCCTTTAGGTAATAATTCTTTATTTTTTGAATGATAGGAAATTCAGGACCTATAACTCTTTCTTTAAATATCTCTTTTAAATTCGTTGCGAGCTCTTTTGATGCCAGCTCAACGAGATTAATGTTTTTATGTTTTACCATGAGACTAATCACTTTGTAAAAAGGTGGGTAGTTAAAGTTTTTTCGTTCAATAATTTCATTTTCATAAAATTTTTGATAGTTGTGTTCTGCAACCAGTTGAATTACCCAATGATCAGGATCTCCTGTTTGAATAATGACTCTTCCTTGTTTGCCAAGTCTTCCAGCTCTACCAGAAACTTGTGACATGAGCTGATAAGATCTTTCATAGGCTCTGAAGTCGGGTCTATTTAAAAGCATATCAGCATCTAAAATTCCAACCAAATAAACATTGTCAAAGTCAAGTCCTTTAGTAACCATTTGAGTACCAATAAGAATATCAATGAACCCGTTATCAAAGTCATTTAAAATCTCTTCGTATGCATTTTTAGCTCTTGTCGTATCTAAGTCTAATCGTTTAATTATTTTGTCTTGAAAAATGAGGCTGAGTTCATCTTCTATTTTTTCAGTTCCAAAACCGATCATATTTAGTCGCGTACTTCCGCAAGATGGACATGAACCCACAGGGTTTGCCGTGAATCCACAGTAATGACATTTTAAGTGGTTGGCATGCTTATGATACGTGAGTGAGACGTCACAATTGTTGCATTTAGGTGTCCAGTTACATATTTCACAGCTCCATAATGGAGTATAACCCCTTCTATTTTGAAATAAAATGACCTGTTCCCCTTTTTTCAAAACCTGATCCATTTCCTCTAATAAAAAATTTGAGAAATGAGAATTCATGTTTTTTAATCTACGTTCTCTTTTAAGGTCTGAAAACATCACTTCTGGAAGCTTCAATCCTTTATATCGTTCGTTTAGCTCAACCAATCCGAACTTGCCTTGTTTCGCATTGTAATAGCTTTCCATTGAGGGTGTCGCCGTACCTAAAATCACTTTAGCCTGATGCATGTGGGCCAATACAATTGAAGCATCTCTTGCGTTATACCTTGGCGATGGGTCGTATTGTTTAAAAGAGCCCTCATGCTCTTCATCAACGATAATTAAACCCAAAGATTGATAGGGAAGAAAGATTGAAGATCGGGCTCCCAATATTATTCTAAATTCATTGGGATCATTTGTCAAAACTTTATTCCAAATCTCAACACGTTCATTTTGATTGAATTTGGAATGGTAAACACCAATTTTTTCACCAAAATAAGCAGAAAGTCTTTGAATCAATTGCGTAGTAAGGGCAATTTCGGGTAGTAAAAATAATACTTGATGTCCTTGATCAAGGTGATCCTGTATGATTTGAACATAGATTTCAGTCTTTCCAGATCCAGTTACACCATGCAAAAGAGTAACGTTATTTGATTCCATCGATTCATTTAGTTCAGTTAACGCTTTGGTTTGCGGATTGCTGAGGGCTTTAAATGAATTACTTTGTTTTTTTTCATTATTGATTCTATCTATCTGATATCTTTCAGCTTCAATAACACCTTTTTTTTCAAGTGTAATGAGCGCTGAAGAACTCACTTCCTTACTGACTAGGTAAGATTTTTGGATTGGAAGGTATTCTTCGTTGTCTAATTTGTGCTTCAAAAAAGCCATAATCGCATCGACCTGTTTACTATTTTTCTTACTCAATTCAAGTTCTTCGATGAAGACATTGAGATTATGCTCAATTTGAAATTGCGGAACCAATTTATAACAAAGAACAGTTTTGGGACTATACCTTCTTTTGATTTCTTCTCTTGAAATTAAAACCCGTTTTTCAATTAATTTTTTAATAATGGGCTGAATTGTTTTTAAGGCCAGTAAGTCAGTTATTTCTTTTAAATCACAAACCTCTTTGTGCTCTAGATAATCAACAATTTCTGCTTCTCTATCATCTAATTGTGAATTTTTTTCGTCAAAATCAGGATGTATTTCAAACTTGGTTTCGCTTGCAAGTTTAAGGTGAGATGGTAGTGCCGCATTCATGACATCTCCTATGGGTGACATATAATATCTTGAAATCCAATGCCAAAATTGAAGCTGTTTATCCGTTACGATAGGTGTATGGTCCAATATGGCTTCGATGTACTTGGATTGATAGGTAAGCGGAATGTTTTGATGAATATTAAGAACGATAGCCGTTTGCATTTTACTTTTTCCAAAAGGAACGATAACTCGGCAACCCACTTGAATATCATTATTTAATTCAAATGGAATTCTATAGGTAAATGACCTGTGAATGGGCACGGGTAAAATAACATCAGCAAAAAGAGTCAGCCGATCAATCATTTCGTATTATAGGTGTCTAATTGTCCTTGGCCTAATCACAAGCAAAGGACTCATTATTTGCGTTATCCGCAGGGTGGTCAGAACAAAACTGTAAAAACCCAGTAATAGGTCCTTGACAAAGTTCAATGGTACTATTTTTGTCTAAAGATCTAATAAAAGCTTGTTGAGGAGATACATAAAACGGTCTAAATGTCTGTATCGTTTGAACTGAAGAGAATATGCCAATTACTCTGTAGCCGTCTGTTACTGATAAATTTGTATAAGTAGGTTTACTTTGAGCCAGCGAACTTGAAGGGGTATTTACAACGATGTAATTGTATAGTTCTTCAGCACCTCCTGTAATTTGAATTTCAAAACCTCTAAGGACTCTTTTTTCTATCGTTTCATTGGGAACGACATTTGCCAAAACACGGTTGTAAAAAGTGAGACCATTTGCTCCAAAAGATTTTGAGGAGTTCGGAAGCACATCCGATTCTCCTACGACCCAATCAAAAGCTTTTGTTTCATAATCACTTCCAATGTATTCACTGTATTGAACTTGGATTTTTGCATTGATTATTCTTGCATTTCCTGTGTTAGAGGCAACAACTGATGTGGATTTATATTCCCCTGGGTTACCAGCAAATTTGAATCTAAAATTTTGTGAAGAGGCAGTAGTCGTCATATTTTTTACCAACTCTGTTTGAGCGCTCACTTCAAATTCGCCATTCAAAGTAGCTTTTAACCTATATTCAGCATTAGGATTTAAGGAACTCATTTGAGGATTTGGTGAAAGTTGAATGGTTCCAAATATTCCTGTAGAAGATATAGTGGGAAGTGTTTTGAAATAATAGACTTTTTGCGTTGGGGCATAAAAAACACCGTTTGTATCTTTATTATCTATGGTCGTGTCTCTTAGTTCCCATGTCCTCGTAACCACTCCGTCTTCGATCTCCTCAATGGTTGCTTCTACCGTGTTGAAATAACTTGAATCCGCAATTTGTGCTATTTCTAATGCGTTTCCTGGCCCAATAAATGCTCTTGTGATTTTGATATAATGAAGAGAGTCAGAATGATCTAGTAAACCATAAACAATCGCAGTTTCTCTAAAATCGCCAATTAAATCAATCTTTTCATTACAACTCCATAGAGAACAAACAGTTAAAAAAAACAGAATTAATTTTCTCATAGTGGCTTACAGAATTTCTAAAAGTTCAACTTCAAATATAAGAAGACTATATGGTTTTATACCACTTCTAGGGTCAGGATTTGCACCATAGGCAAGCTCTTGTGGGATGTAAAAAATAAATTTTGACCCTGAGCGCATGAGCTGAATGCCCTCAGTCCATCCTGGAATTACTTGGTTTAGCCCAAATTCGGAAGGTTTACCTCGCTTGTATGAGCTATCAAATTCTTCACCAGATAGCATCGAGCCCTTGTAATTAACCTTAACTCGAGAGGTAGCTGTAGGGTAAGAGCCTTTTCCTTTTCTTAAAACTTTGTATTGAATACCTGATTTGGTTTCCAAAACACCTTTTTTATTCCTGTTTTTCTTTAAGAATTCCTCTCCTTCCTTTTGACCTCTTAGAACGATTTCACGGTTTTTAAGTTCTAACTTTTGATTTAGTTCATTAAAGATGCGCTCCTCATTTTCAGGGTTGTTTTTAAAAATGTTCTTTAAATTCAACCCATCATAGAATCCCAATCCAAGTGCAGAATCATTGAAAAGATCCAAAGCTTCAAATCTCTCCATGTTTTTGGAAAATTCATCTTTGGTTAAACGACCAACACTGATACCACATGCATCAGCAAACACTTTGTTTTTTCTTGTACTTTCAGAGGCCATGTAAGCTTCAATGTCAGAAAAACAGGCATTGATGTCGTATGTTCCTATTGCATCGGAAAAACCTTTGTAAATCAAATCTCTATCCAAGTCAGAAAAATCGGGTTGCACATGGAATTGTTGCGAAATCTTAATTCCCAATACATAAGACAAGCTGTCCTTTTCAGTTAGAATTTCAGTATTACTCAATTCATATTTTATATCTAATCCTTTAGCAATCTCGTTTCCAACGGGAATGTTATTCTTTTTTGATTTTTGATTTTCTGACTTTTGGTCATTCTCACATGAGAATAAAAAAACAAAAGCGAAAAAATAGGAGAATTTCATCATTGGATTGATAATAATTCTACATCAAAAATCAAAGTGCTAAATGGTTGAATGGGTCCACCTGGGTGAGGGGTCGCGCCATAAGCAAGCTCTTGAGGAATGTGTAATCTGTATTTTGATCCTACATTCATAAGTTGAAGAGCCTCGGTCCAACCAGGAATTACTTGATGCACACCAAAACTGGCAGGAGATCCTCTTTCTACAGAGCTATCAAATACAGTCCCATCAATTAGAGTCCCATGATAGTGCACTGTTACGTTGTCTGAACTCATAGGTGATTCACCCTCTGCTGCTGTAAGTATTTCAAATTGAAGACCAGATTCAGTCGTTTGTATTTCACTTCTTTTTTTATTCTCATTTAGATAGTCAATTCCTTGCTGCTTATTTTCTCCATATGCGGCAGTATTTGCTTCATCTACGTATGATTTAATCAGTTCGTTGGCCTCATTTGGATTAATCTTAAGTTCATTTCCTTCAAAGACATCCTGAATTCCATTTTTAAGTAAATTTAAATCGAGTTTATCTAGTTGTTGACTTTTTAAACTGTCTGCAATGCTCATTCCTATGGCATAGCTCACTTTTTCTTTTAAATCCTTCATTTTTTTATTTTAGTGGACGAAGATAATCAAAATCTCCTCGGGATGTTCAAATAATTGCACCCTTATATTTGAAACTTGCTTGCAATATTTTACGTACACAAGAGCTATGAAGAAAGACTTTCAATTTTCTTACGAGCTTTTATCGGATTGGAAAGATTTATCAATTGAAGATCAGGTACTTGTTGATAAGGCATATGATGCTTTAGAAACAGCCTATGCTCCATACAGCGAATTTAAAGTAGGGGCTTCTGTTCGATTGGATAATGATGCCATTATAATAGGAAGCAATCAAGAAAATGCTGCCTATCCTTCTGGTTTGTGTGCAGAGCGGGTTGCGCTATTTCATATTGGCTCAAATTATCCAAAACAAAGTATTAAGACCATATGTATAGTTGCCAAAGGGGATTTATTGCCTTTGAATAAACTCCTTTCGCCTTGTGGTGGGTGTCGTCAGGTCATGCTCGAATCAGAAAACCGTCAACAAAACAAAATCAAAGTAATCATTGTGAATCAGGATAATAGAACTATGGTGATCCCATCAGTGATTGATTTATTGCCATTTGGTTTTGGTTCCAAAGACTAAAGTATCATTTCATTAGGTTTTGGTTTCTTCGGTGAGTATATTTATGCCCACAAAAATGAGTTATGATAAGTTGGTTTACAGTAAAATTAAAATATACAAAGCAGTTAGATAATGGAACCCTGAAAAGAGTTACCGAACCATATCTTGTAGCAGCAATGACCTTCACGGATGCGGAAGCGCGTATTTATGAAGAAATGGGAAATGCCATTCGCGGTGAGTTCACCGTTTCTGGAATTTCAAGAACAGAAGTACATGATATCTTTTCAATTGATGGATCGAATGTTTGGTTCAAATGTAAGGTGTCATATGAAAGTGCTGATGACGAAGGAGGAAAGGCTAAAAAAATAAATCAATATTTCTTAACAGAAGGCACAAATGTCAAAGATGCCTGCGAAAATTTAATTGAAAATCTTTCCGATTTGATGGTAGATTATAAAATCAGTTCAGTTGCAGAATCTCCCATTATTGAAATATTTCCGCCAAACCAAGCTGCTGACGTCCCAGTCGAGTCTAAAAAAACTGAAGCAACAATGGTTCCGAGTGCGGACTTTGACAGCGAGGTTGCTGATGAATACAACAAAAATGAGTGATCATATTAAGCGATTGAAAGATGATCACAAAGACTTTAATGTTGATTCTTTGGGGTTAGATTTTAATTCTGATCCATATTTGGGTTTTCAAAAATGGTTCGATGAAGCTTGTGATAAAAAAGAATCAGAACCCAATGCATTTTGTCTGTCTACAGTTGATTTAAATTCTCAACAGCCATCTAGTAGAATACTTTATCTAAAAGATTTGCGTAATGATGAGTTGGTATTTTACACGAATTATAACAGCGATAAAGGCGGTCAATTGAACACTAATAACAAGGCAAGCATGTTGTTTTTTTGGCCGGGACTACAAAGACAAATAAGGATAAATGGATTGGTAAGTAAAGTTTCCGCTGAGGAAAGTGATAATTATTTTATTTCTCGTCCCAGATCAAGTCAAATTGGTGCATGGGCCTCGAATCAATCCCAAAGGTTACAGTCTACCCAAGATTTAGAAAAACGAGTTAAGGTGCTGGAATCAAGGTTTCCAAATGAAGTTCCTAGACCAGATTTCTGGGGAGGTTATGCATTAAAACCCATTTATTTTGAGTTTTGGCAGGGTAGACCTTCAAGATTACATGACCGTCTCTGCTTTGAATTCTTGAATGATAATTGGACTTCATTCCATAAAAACCCTTAATTATGAATGAACCCACCTGTTATGAGTTTCCTAGTGGTTTGCGTTTGGTACACCACCATAAAACAAGTGATGTTGGACATTTAGGTTTTTTCTTTCGTGCCGGATCTCGATATGAGAATAACAAAAAAGTTGGTTTGGCTCACTTTCTCGAGCATTGTGTATTTAAAGGAACACAAAAAAGAAATGCCATTCAAACCATTTCAAGAATAGATGAAGTAGGGGGAGAGTTAAATGCATATACCGCAAAAGAAGAGTTATGTCTCCATGCTTCTTTTCCGAAAGAACATACTTTTCGCGCTATTGAGTTGTTATCTGATATTGCTACAAATCCCACTTTTCCAGACAATGAATTGGTAAAAGAAAAAGGAATTATATTGGATGAAATCAATTCTTATTTGGACAGCCCCTATGATAAGATTTTTGATGATTTTGAAGAAGAGTTATTTAAAGGTCATGCACTTGGTAATAATATTTTAGGGAAAAAAGAAGGCCTTAATAATTTCACAAAATCAGATCTAGAGTCATTCGTTCAATCCTATTTTACCAAGGACAATTTGGTGATTTCTTTTGTGGGTGATGTTCCATTTAATAAAGTCGTAAAAAGTCTAGAAAAGTATTTGGATAAAATGCCCAATAAAAGAGTCAATGATTCCTCTGAAAAATTCATAAATTATCAGCCCTTTAATGTCATTCGGAAAGAAGCGAATTATCAGGCGCATGCTATTATTGGGGGTATGGCACCTAGCTATAAAGACGAAGAACGTATCTCGATGACACTTTTAATGAATATTTTGGGTGGGCCCGCATTAAATTCTTCATTGAATATTTTACTTCGAGAAAAACATGTTTTGGCATATGGGGTAGAGGCAAATTATGTTCCTTATGCTGATATCGGTTTTTGGCAGGTTTATGTTGGATCAGAATCAAAAAACCTTAGAAAGGCTATTGCTTTAATTAAAAAAGAGCTTCAAAAAATGCAAAAAACGACCATTTCAAATGCCAAACTTAAAAAAGCAAAACAGCAGCTTAAAGGTCAAATGGCATTGAGTATGGATAGTAATTCAGGCTTGATGCATGGTTTTGGTAAGAGTTTTTTGGCATTTGGTCAAATTGATACCATTCAACAAATCCACAATAGCATAGACGGTATAAGTGCTGAACAATTGAAGTCCCTTGCAGAGAAGTATATGGATCCCTCTCAAGTTTCAATATTGGAGTTTGACATCAAATAGGGGTGTCTCTTGCACCGAAGATGCTACTCCCAACCCTGATTAATGTACTGCCTTCTTCTATAGCTATTTCGTAGTCTCCACTCATACCCATAGAAATAACCTTGAAGTCATTTGAGTCTTTGAAAAATGACATTTTGAGTTCATTGTAAATACTTTTCAATGTCCTGAATTCATTTCTGACTTGTTCGGTATCATCTGTAAATGTCGCCATTCCCATAACACCTGATATACAGATGTTACTAAAGCCAAGGTAAGCTTCATCTACAAGCAATTGCTGAGCTTCCAGGAGGTTTAGGCCAAATTTGGAAGTTTCCTCCGCAATATGAAATTGTAATAGAACATTTATGATTCGATTATTTTTTTGCCCTTGCTTATCAATTTCCTTGAGCAATTTGAGGCTTTCAACTCCATGAATCAAATGCACAAATCCTGCTATATATTTCACCTTGTTTCGTTGAAGGTGACCTATAAAATGCCAATTGATATCTTTAGGTAGAGATTCATGCTTAGACACCAACTCTTGAACCTTATTTTCACCAAGATGTCTTTGGCCATGATCATAAGCTTGCATCAATAACTCAATTGGTTTTGTTTTTGAAACGGCTACGAGCTGAATATTAGATGGTATTTTTTTTGATAGCAAAGAAAGGTTTTCAGCAATCATTCTTTTAGGTTATAAATGGTTAATCCACTTCTCAATTTCGGTTCAATCCATGTTGATTTTGGTGGCATGTTTAAACCGTGGTCTGCGACCAATTTGATTTGATCAATAGTTGTTGGAAATAACACAAACCCGAGTTGGAATTTGTTTTTGAGACCGTATTCATGGAACTCTTCAATTGAAAAAATTCCTGGAAGAAAATCTACTTGATCACTCGTTTTCAGATCTTTAATGCCAAGGATTGGGTCCAGGATCAAGCTGGTCAAAAGCTTTGAGTCTAGACTGTTAACCGGTTTTGAGTCATCAATTAGCTCCGACGAAATGTCTAGCTCGAACCAATCATCATCAATGTAAAAATGGATTGTGTTTTGACGACGTGGCTTTCGAATCTCTCCTAGCTTTTTTAGCGCGCCAATTTTATTGATTTGCTGCACAAACTCATTTTTGGAAATACCGTTTAAAGATTTAACCAATCTATTAAACTCAAGAATTTGAAGCTGGTCTTGTTCAACAAAATAAGAAAGGAAATATCGGGCATTCAGAGAATTGTTTTTTCCGCTTTCAAATAAACGAGCAGATGATGCGGAACGGTGATGTCCATCAGCGATGTAAGTACAAGGGATTTGTTTGAAAAGCTTTTCAAACTGATCTGCGTCATCATCTTCTAATATCCAAAGCTCATGTTTGATTAAGTCAGTGGAACTGAACTCATATTCTGGTCTTGAGTTTACGAGACTAGAGATAAAGTTATTGATATCCAAATTCCCTTTGTAAGAAATGAGAACAGGTTCGGCATTATACCCAACGATATCTAGGTATCTAGTAAATATTTCTTCTCGAGTAGTGAGTGTAGCTTCGTGCTTTTTTATATCATTGTTGAGGTATTCTTGAACACTCGCACCACCAATCACTCCTACAGATGAAGTATTGCCTTTTGATTGTCTGTATAAATAGAGTTTTGGTTGTTCATCTTGAATGAGAATGTTTTTCTCAATAAATTCATGGTATTGTTCGTTTACCAATTTGAATCTACCATCTGAATTTACTTTTGTTTTAACGGGGCTATTAAACTCTGGATTTATTATTCTTAAAAAAGTAAAGGGATTATCTTGAAGCTTCGCCTTAAGCACGTTTTTCTTGTAGGAATAATAAGGTCTGGTAGCAACGAGATGCACTTTGTCTCGAATAGGTCTGATTGCTTTAAATCGTGCAATGTCCGCCATAATTAGAATTTATAACTCATACCAAAACTTGGAAGAAGAGGGAATTGGTATATCTCTTTGTTTGTTACTCGATTAACATAAAAGATATTGTTGCGATCGTAGGCATTAGTTACACTTGCAACGATTTCCATTTTGGTTTTGTTTTTAAACGAGAACTGTTTTTTTAGGGTAATGTCTAAGCGGTGGTAAAAAGGCAATCGTTCACTATTAAACTCGCCCAATAGCGTGTAAACTGAATTACTGTTACTGGTAACATAATCTGACGTTACTCCATTGTTAAATGGTTCTAATTCAAAAAATCCAGCAGTAGGAGTAAAGGGTAGTCCCGATCCTAGATTCCAGCGAATATTCAATTCGATATCTTTATTCTTTCCAAAGCTATATGACCCCACCAAGTTGATGTTGTGTCGTCTATCAAATATTGGGAAATATTCAATAAAACCATCCCATCGGGTGTTGTAACCGTATGAATAAACCCCCCACAAGAACAGTCTGTTTTTTGAATATTTCAATAACAAGTCTACACCGTAAGATTGTCCCGATTCAATAATAAAATCCTTTTTAAAGACATCATCTATATCATCAAACTCGGCAATATCAGCATAAAGCTTATTTTGATTAATATTACTGAGTTGAGAAAAATACTTGTAGTATCCCTCAATGTTTACCTCAATGTGTTTGCCCAAATCATATTCAATACCTGCGATAGCATGCCAAGCGTATTGTAAACCATTTCTTATTTTTCTTGTTTGTTGGAATTCATTTACAAACTCGTCTTGTACATTAGTGGGAGCACTTAATAGTCCATTGAAAAGATTGACAATGTCCTTATCAGAAGAAGCAGAGGTGAAGTTCTGAGAGAATCGACCACCGGAAAACTTATATCTCAATTTTTCAGTCACATTGTACTTGGCACCTATTCTTGGTTCAGGAGATATCGTATTCAATGATGCGTATACCTGAGCCCTTATTCCAATTTGCAACACCCATCGATTTCCTACTCGTCTGTAGTTGTAATATCCACCTATTTCCGTTGTGAAATTTTCATCTTCAATGATTCGTTGAGCAAGATTGTAAGTTGTATATCTTGTATTGAATCCATTGATATTGAATCCATAGTTCATCTCGCCTTCGTTTTTAAGGAAGTAGCTAAAGTCAAATCCCAAATCAAATCCGCCAATACTTGAGGTTCTTGGGGCTTGAGCCTCTTCAGTAAAGGTCGTTTCAAATACACTACCGTTCACATGACCTCTAATAAAGATGGGAGAGCTACTAGGCACAAGTAAAAAGTTAATACCACCACCCGAGGATTGCCAATTCAAGTCAGCAATGGAATAGTTAACACTGTCCATATTGTGAAAAGCAAATGCACTAAATTTAGAGCCACCATTACCAGTAAAAGTCATTTTACCATATAAATCAGTAAAATTGAAGGGAAGTCCATTGCCTTCGTTTACATCTGGATAAAGGCTTCTTGAGGTGTAGTCAAGCAAACTGTGTTTTGCAGAAAAGATATAGGATCCAGCTCTTGGAGAATCACCATTTTTTTTACCCATCGGGCCTTCTAAAACCAGCTTGGCTAGAAATGGTGACGCCGATACTTTACCGGCAAATTCCTTCCTGTTCCCATCTCTATAAGTAATGTCCATCACAGATGAAATTCGTCCTCCGTACTTGGCTTCAAAACCACCCGTATAAATGTCTACGTTTTTGACAAGTTCTGTTTCAAAAATAGAGAAAAATCCAATTGAGTGAAATGGATTATAAATGGTCATTCCATCGAGAAGAATTTTATTTTGAATGGGTGTTCCTCCACGTACATAAAGCTGACCACCTTGATCTCCCGTTGTAATTACTCCAGGAGTAACTGAAAAAGCACCAACAATATCATTCTCTGCTCCATAGCTGGGAATTCGTTCTAACCCCTCTTTACTTAATTTTAATTTAGATATTTCAATTTGAGTTCTTTTGGTTCGGCTTTCAGCAGAAACTCTTACTTCATCAAATTCTTGAAACCCTTCAGAAATGCGTAATTCAAATTTGACATCAATAATGCTCTTGCCATTGTTAAAATCGATGTTCTTATAAGACGTTTCGTATTTCTGATTAGAAATCTTGAGTATATACTTGTCTCTTTTTAGTTTTGGTATTTGAAAAAAACCGTTAAGATCGGTAATTGCTCCTGCAGTTATTGAACTGTCTAATTTGAGGATTTTCACTTTTTCATATGCCATTGGTTCCCCATTGGCTTGATCGTAAACAAATCCTCTTACCGTAAGATTTTGGGCGAATGATAAAGTTCCCAAAAAAAGAAAAATAAAGAAGAACAAAAGTGGTTTCATAGGCGTATTAATAACAGTTGTCGAAGTTAGTGAAATGTTTTGAGATTAAAGACTGAAATCATAATTACTAAATTTGAATGGACACATGTGTAAAATTAGTGATACAGAATTATGAAAATGGAAATCAAAAGAATAGATACGCCTTACGTTTTTGAATTTAGCGATTCAAATGGAAATGCCATAATTATGGACTCTTCAGCGGATCTAGAAGGTCAAAATAAGGGAATGACTCCTATGCAAGTTTTATTGGGGAGCTTAATGGGATGTATGTCGATAGATATTATTCTCGTACTAAAAAAGCAAAAAATATCACCTCTGGAATACAGGGTTGAGGCTATTACGACTAAAAAGGAAGGAGTGCCTGCTCCATATGATAAGATTCATTTTGTAATACACATCGATAAAGATATTGACTTAAAGAGAATCAATCGAGCAGTAAGTTTAAGTTTGGAGAAATATTGTTCTGTTCGTTCTTGTTTAAAAGAAGATATCGAAATCACTTTTGAAATAAACCCCTCTTAACTAAATAAAGAGTCTACAAAAGTTTTTTTGTCGAAAAGCTGTAGGTCTTCAATTTTTTCACCCACACCGATATACTTTACAGGAATATTCATTTGGTCAGAAATTCCAATAACGACTCCTCCTTTTGCTGTTCCATCCAACTTGGTAACTGCAAGGGCATTGATATCTGTAGCTTGTGAGAATTGTTTTGCTTGTTCGAATGCATTTTGTCCAGTAGACCCATCTAGAACCAAAAGTATTTCATGTGGAGCACCAGGAATGACCTTATCCATTACCCTTTTTATTTTATTTAGCTCATTCATGAGATTTACTTTGTTGTGAAGTCGTCCGGCTGTATCTATAATTACAACGTCAGCATTTTGTGACTTTGCCGATTGAACCGTATCAAATGCAACACTAGCGGGGTCAGCACCCATTCCTTGTTGAACAATAGGCACTCCAACTCTTTCGGACCATATAACGAGTTGGTCTACCGCAGCAGCTCTAAATGTATCAGATGCGCCAAGGATTACTTTACTACCGGTAGTTTTAAATTGATGAGCAAGCTTTCCGATAGTCGTCGTTTTACCGACACCGTTTACACCAACTACCATAATTACATAAGGATCCTTATTTTCTGACTTTAAATCGAATGGTTTTGACCCTGATTTATTTTCTTCTAAGAGGTTTTCGATTTCTTCTTTAAGAATGCCATTTAGCTCTTCAGTACCAAGAACTTTGTCTTTTTTGACACGGGCTTCAATCTTTCCAATGATTTTAAGTGTCGTTTCAACGCCCACATCAGAAGTAATTAATATTTCCTCGAGATTATCGAGAACTTCCTCATCTACTTTAGATTTACCAACAATTGCTCGGGCAATTTTGCCTAAAAAAGAATCTTTAGTCTTTTTAAGCCCCTCGTCGAGGGTCTCTTTTTTTTGTTTGGAGAAGAAATCAAAAATACCCATTGTTACAAAAAATAAAAGCTTCCAGGGGAAGCTTTAAATAATTAAAATATTTTGTGAGACTAGCCTTTATTAAACCAATCTTTAACTTTCGTATTGTGAACGATTTCTTCCTTAAAAGAGTATGCTCCACTTTTATCGGATTTAACCATTTTGATCACTTTTGTGTGGGCTTTACCTCCACCTTTCTGTAACGATGCTACTACTTTCTTTGCCATAATTCAGCTTATTTAATTTCTTTATGAACCGTATACTTTTTAAGAATAGGATTGAATTTTTTAATCTCCATTCTATCTGGTGTGTTCTTTCTGTTTTTCGTCGTGATGTAACGAGAAGTTCCAGGTTGACCTGAATCTTTGTGCTCAGTGCACTCTAAAATTACTTGAACTCTATTTCCTTTACTCTTTGCCATTTGTGCTCAGTTTAACTTTCTACAATTACTTTAAATATCCTTTTAATCTAGCTTCTTTCACACAAGCTGATATCCCCTTTTTGTTAATGGTTCTTAGGGCAGAAGTAGATATCTTTAGTGTAATCAACTTATCCTCTTCTGGAAGATAAAATTTCTTAGTTACTAAATTTGGGTAGAATCTACGCTTAGTCCTTCTTTTGGAATGAGAAACATTGTTCCCAACCATAACTGACTTTCCTGTAAGTTGACAAATCCTTGACATGTGCTATATTATTTCCTTAATTAATGTAAAAAGCGGGTGCAAAGAAACACTTTTATTGTGAATAAAACAAATTTATTCTTCAAATTTTGCATAGTTATTTCATAATTCTTTAAATGCTTATTTAACTAGCATTTCTAGGGTGGTAAGAGAGTATGGCATCCTTTAAAAATCGTTGGTCTAGATGCGTGTATATCTCGGTAGTGATTATTGATTCATGCCCTAACATTTCTTGAATGGCTCTTAGGTTAGCACCTCCCTCTATTAAATGGGTGGCAAAACTGTGTCGAAAAGTATGTGGAGATATCTTTTTTTTAAGATCGATTTTTAAAGCAAGTTCCTTAATGATTAGAAATATCATTACTCGAGTTAGCTTGCTCCCTCGTCTGTTTAAAAAAATATAATTTTCATGACCTTTTTTGATTTTTAATTTAGATCTTGTTTTCTCAGAATATTGCTGTATTTCGATTTCTACGCTTTTGCTTAAAGGAACCAACCTTTCTTTATTGCCCTTACCTATAACTCTAACAAACCCCTCATCATAAAATAAATCTGAAAACTTTAGTTCCACAAGCTCACTGACTCGAAGTCCACAACTGTACAAGACCTCAAGCATGGCTCTATTTCTATATCCTTCGGGTTTTTCAAGATTATTTGCATTGATTAATTCATCAATTTCTTCAATGGTCATAACTTCTGGGAGCTTTCTTCCAATTTTTGGCTGCTCCAATAATTCACTGGGGTCAGTTGTTACTAAGTTTTCTAAAAGAAGGTAGGCGTAGAATTGTTTGATGCCGGAAATAATTCTTGCCTGGCTCCGTGCGCTAAGTCCTAAATCATAAAGTTCTGTTACAAAATTTTTGAGATGTGCATATTGAACCTCCTTTACGGATAAGTGGTTATCCTCACAATAATTTTTCAGTTTGTTAGAGTCATTCTCATAGGCAATAATAGAATTATTGGATAATCCCTTTTCGATTTTCAAGTATGAAACAAATTCTGTAATATAGCGACTCCAAGCAGACACGATATGAAATTAGCAATAATTAATGGTC
>CAJQPH010000030.1 GCA_905480165.1 uncultured Flavobacteriales bacterium | reverse complement strand
GTTGATTTTAAGCTTTTCCGTAATGGTTGTTTTGGCAGGAATAGCCGTAGCCGTTTCATTCAAACAATTCGGAAAAGAAACAAATATTTTATCTTAGCCTGTGGATTACAAAAAAAGGTGTACTATAAATCTCCTTTCTTTTTATTTGATTTTAAGATTTTATTCAGGCTTAACTCATAATTCAATCCGATAATAAATTTAGCTGAATTGCTGTCATATATTTTTTGGTCTATTCGGGCAAATAGACCTATGGAGTGTGGTCCATCTAGTTCGAGGTCTGTACCTAGAGTGTATCTCATCTTATCAATTCTTTGCCCTAACACACCTGCTCCAGGGTTATAAAAACATTCCAAACTCATAATTGGAGTAAAAATTGATTTTTTAATGTCATAAGCTAGTGAAGGCTTAAACCGTAGTGCTCTATCAAAATCGGAATTATAAGAACTTGAGGACCCTTTTTCTGAACTCATTTGGTATCTCGTCCTAAACCCAAGAGAAAAGCGGTCTTTATTATAATTAAACTTGGCATTCATATTGACACGATTCGCACCAATGTAATTACCATTGTTTTCTCTTTTTGAAACGTATCGATAATCTATAGACACATTTACCCATTTTACTATTTTATACTTAACAGTTAACTGCGGAAAAATTGTTTTGACCTTAAGATCTCTAAATCTACTCGAAAAACTTCCCGAAAATTGAATTTTTTTATTGAGCTTATATTTGGCACCAGCACTTCCCCAAACCTCAAAAGATTGAGAATTCCCAGTAAATGAAATCGTAAAAAAAAAGCAAACGATTAATAGAGATTTCATTAGTACTTATCTATGTAAATGGTGTCTAAAACAACCACCTCATTATTAGAGCTTGCATTTATCTCAAGTAAAACTTCATCCGTGCCACTAGCAACAGTGGGGTTGTCTTGATACGAAAACACCTGGTAATCACCTTTTTGTAGATACCTAAACTCAAAGCTCCCATCAAAACTCGTCTTTATATCATCATCATAAAATGTGTTTTCTGATCCATAAATTAAATACACATCTTGATCTGCCGCTGGGTACTCAAAAACACTTGTTCCAACATGATTTCTCTCAATCACCACACCTTTTATGGTGACACTTCCCCCCGGACCTTCCACTTTTCTACAAGAAGAAAACACGAATAATAAAATGAAAATTGGTAGAATTAACTTAATTTTATTTGACATAATTAAATTTTATCTCGTAAAGATACAACTTCGTTAATAATTTGTCGTCTAAACGTTGATACACAGATGAAATTATTTATCATTGAGTCAATAATACTTAAACTAACTATGAAATTTATTATTCTTGTTTCCACATTCTTGCTTTCTCTTGGCATTTCAAGTCAGGTATTAATTAATGAATATTCTGCATCAAATATGACAGGTATCACGGATGCCTTCAATGACAATGAAGATTGGGTGGAATTATTCAATACCACTGGAGCGTCCGTTGATATGACAGGATGGTATCTCTCTGATAGGTCAGGAAATCTTTTAAAATGGCAATTCCCTGCGGCATCAATAAATGCAAATGATCATCTTTTGCTTTTTTGTAGTTCACGAGATATTGTCCAAGGAGGAGAAATACATACGAGCTTTAAGCTGTCTCAAACCGAGGGAGATTGGGTTATTTTATCCAACAACTTTGGAAATGTTGTGGATTCATTCAAAATTGTTCATTACACTAAGATAGACCATTCCGTTGGCAGGTCAACAGATGGCGCGGCAGATTTTAAACTTTTTACAAATCCTACTCCCAACTCAACGAATACTGGCGCCCAAGAATTTTATACAGCAACTCCAGTTTTTGATTTGGAAGCAGGTGCCTACCCTTCCGCAATCAATGTAAGTATGAGTTGTTCCGACCCCTCTGCACAAATTCGGTATACCACTGATGGTTCAGACCCAACAGCAGGATCAACCCTTTACTCTGGCCCCATTAATGTAGCTAACACTCAGGTTGTTCGTGCGGTTGCTTTTGGAACGAATCTCCCGTCTTTTACTGAAACCAATTCCTATTTTATCAATGTCACACATGGCTTACCCATTGTATCTGTATGTAGTGATGAGGTTTATGACCTTGTTGCGAATGGAAACCAAGGTGGAGGATGGGGAGGAAGCCAAAATAAAATTGGTGCATTTGAGCTGTTCGAGCTAGGTGGAATATTTATTGATGAGGGAGAGGGCGATTTCAATAAGCACGGAAATGACTCATGGAGCTATCCTCAGCGCGGATTTGATTTTATCATGAGAGATCAATTCGGTTATAATGGTGATATCGATCATCAAATTTTCCCGGAAAAAACAAGAAATGACTTTCAAAGACTCATTCTTAAACCTGCGGCAAGTGACAATTATCCTTTTGAAGATGGTGCACATATTCGTGACGCATTTATTCATATGCTGTCTATAAAAGCCAAAATGAGATTGGACGAAAGAACATCAAGGTCATGTGTTCTGTATCTAAATGGTGAATATTGGGGTGTATATGAAATTCGAGAAAAAGCAGATGACTCTGATTACACAAAATATTATTATGATCAAGACAAATTTCACTTGGAATATTTAAAAACTTGGGGAGGAACTTGGCAAGATTACGGTGCTCCTAATGCTCAACCAAACTGGGATAATTTAACCAATTTTATTTTGGGCAATAACATGTCAGCAGGTCCTGACTTTGACTATGTGGATTCTAAATTAAATTGGAAATCACTTTGCGACTATTTCATGTTTAATTCTTATGTGGTTAATATGGACTGGCTCAATTGGAATACGGCGTGGTGGCATGGTACAGATCCATTAGGAGATAAGAAAAAGTGGCGTTACGTTCTTTGGGATATGGATGCTACATTTGGACATTATATCAATTACACCGGCATTCCTGATGTTTCAGCAAATGCAGACCCATGCAACGCAGAAAACCTTCCAGATCCAGGTGGGCAGGGTCATACAGACATTTTAGAGAAACTAATTGCAGAAAACCCAATCGTTGAACAATACTATGTTACCCGATATATAGACTTGGTGAATACTTATTTCTCCTGTGACTCCATGCTTTTCCTTCTGGATAGTATGGTAAATGATATTACCCCAGACATGGCAGGACAATGTGCAAAATGGGGAGGTTCAGTAAATGATTGGGAAAGCAAAGTACAAACATTAAGAGATTTTATCAATGCAAGATGCTTGGCGCTTGAATCTGGTTTGATTGATTGTTATGACTTGAATGGACCGCATGCCACTACATTTGATGTAAATCCGGCAAATTCCGGTGAAATAAAAGTCAACTCCATTTGGGCACCAACGTATCCATGGACCACAGAATATTTTGGAGGAATAGAAACCTACCTTAAAGCGAGAGCAGAACCTGGATTTGTTTTTGACCACTGGGAATATACTACAGGACCTTTAGGTTCAGCCATTACTGAGGATACAAATTCCATTGTAATAAATGCCCCTGAAGACATTGTTGCATTCTTTATTATAGATGACCCTAATTTAGATACTGATGGAGATGGAATCACAGATCAAAATGAAAGTATAGCCGGAACGGACCCAACCAATCCTGACACAGATGGGGATGGAGAGAATGATGCCGTTGAAGTTGGTGATCCAAACAATCCAACTGATACGGATGGAGACGGCATTATTGACGCACTCGAATCAAGTAACAATGATCAAGATGGAGATGGCGTTAATGATGAAGAAGACCCAGCAAATACTGATCCTTGTGTTCCTAATTTAGACGCTGGGAATTGTGACCAAGACAACGATGGTTTGACAAATGATGAAGAAATTGCAGAGGGTACAGATCCAACAAATCCTGATACAGATGGAGATGGGTACAACGACGGGGATGAACTAAGTTCAGGAACCGACCCGTTAGACCCTTGTGACCCAGATGACATTCTTCCAGAATGCAATATTGACACCGATGGTGATGGTTTAACTGATGCACAAGAAGCAGTATTAGGAACTGATCCTAACAATGCTGATACTGATGGCGATGGTCTAACAGACGGTGCAGAATTCAATAATGGAAGCGACCCTTTAGATGGCTGTGACCCTGACGACAGCAATCCAGATTGTGCTGAAGGAGTTCACATACCCACTGGTTTTTCTCCAAACAACATAGGCCCTGAAGAAAATAACGCGTACAGTATTATTATTGGACAAGATGTTGCTAGCTTCCAATTCAAGATATTTGATAGATGGGGTAAAATCATGTTTGAGTCAAATGTAAGAGGATTCAAATGGGATGGTACAAATAAAGGGTTAGATTGCAATGCAGGTGTTTATCCATACATCATGAAGTTTACTAATTTGGATGGTTCTTCAGATACTCTTTCAGGAAACATAACTCTTATTAGATAGTATGAAAAGACTTTTATTTCTCTTTTTGACGTTAAGCTTTTTGGGTCAGGCTCAAGATTTCCACTATTCACAATTGGATCAATCACTTACCTTAATAAATCCTGCAACTACATCAACTTTTTCAGGTTTTGAACGAATTACGTTGCAACACAGAAACCAGTGGCTTGGAGCTGGAACCCAATTTATGACAAGTATGGGAATGGCCGAGTTTTCAATTGGAAAAATTGCAAGACAAAAAAGTGCATACTCTGGTATTGGAGTATACTTTGTGAATGATGTAGGAGGCGATTCAAAATTCAGTATCAAAAGTGGTGGTGTAACAGCTAGTGGGGTTTTACCGATAGCGAAAAACCATACTATTTCAGCAGGTATACACGCTGCGTTTACTAACAGATCCGCTGATTTTTCTAGGGTTTCATTTATGAATCAGTGGAATGGATCAGAATTTGACAATTCTATTGACCCTGGTGAATCCAATGGAATATCTTCTTTTTCTCATCTTGACGCTGGAGTTGGTATTGCGTATGGATTTAATAAAGAAAACGAAAATACATTATCAAGTAATGAGATGAGTTTTCAGGGAGGAGTTTCTGTACAGCACCTTAACAAACCAAAGCTGAGGTATAACTCCTTGGTTGATGACAGACTTTTTATGAAATTTTGTTTCCATGCTAATGCGCGCTATGGATTGTCTTCAGAATCAAATTTAGAAGTAAGTGCTGCTCAATTTATTCAAGGAAAGCATCTTGAAACTATGGTTGGTTTATTCTACAGGTTAAAAACCAAGAATGCATCTAGGGTCACTTCAATTTTAAGTAATCAATATTTTGTGTTTGGAACCTATTTTAGAACTGTTGGCACTGTTATACCTACCATTTATTTTGATTTAGGTGCCTTTAGTCTTGGTCTTTCTTATGATTATGAATTTGGTCAACTTTCGAGCATGTACAAACAATCTGTTGAGGTCAGTCTCAAGTTTAATTCAGGAAAAAAATCTATATTCAACAGCTCTAAGCTTCGTTAACATATTTCAACCATAATTTTGCCTGGTCAGTATTCAACACCCTCGGCATCTTGTTTTGTGAACCTATCTTACCTACACTTTGCATATATCCGTAAAATGTCTCCGGTGAGATGATCTTTATTTTGGGTTTTCCAAGGCTATATTTTCGAGCTGATTTGTAATCGTCATTTAAGCTACAAAGTACTTCATCTAAATATTCCGTAACCACATCAGGGCTAAGATCGTTGTTTGGCGTGCCTAAAAACCAACTGTGACATTGGTTTTCGATGTCAGCATAAATCGTGAATTCTGAGAATTGAAGGTTAAACTCTTTTCCTACCTCCAATAATCCTTGATTAATATTCCCAAGTGACAAATGTTCTCCACAAAGACTAAGAAATTGCCTTATTCTACCCGTAATAATAATTTCATACTCCTCTGTATCAACAAAACGAACCAAATCTCCAATTAGGTATCTCCACAACCCTGCATTGGTTGAGATAACAATGGCGTAATCAACTCCTTCTTTTACCTGACTAACCGTATAGGCCTCTGCGTTGGGTTTTATCTTTCCATACTCATCAAAATACTCCGAATTAAAAGGAATGAACTCAAAAAAAATACCATTATTCATTAGCAGTTTCATGCCTCTTCGATGTCCTTCATTTTGATAACCGAAATACCCTTCGCTGGCTAAGTAAGTGTCTAAGAGATTGATCTTGTGTTTCGATATTTTGTTGAGCCTTTCAATATATGGATCCATAAATACACCCCCATGTACATAAACGTGTAAATTGGGCCAAATATCATGAATCGTGTCAAGCTCATAATACTCTACAATTCTCTCCATAAGCAATAAGCACCAGCTCGGTATACCAGCTATAATTCCAATGTCCCATTTTGGTGCTTTTTTGACCATAATGTCAAGCTTTTTATTCCAATCAGTCATTCCACTTATTCTTGGACCCGGCTTGGCAAATGGTGAAACAATAAAGGAGGTGTGTTTTTTTAATATACCACTTAAGTCGCCCTCAACATGTGTCTCCTTATAGTTCAGTTTTGTAGAACCCCCAATCGCTAAAAGACTGGTGTTAAAAAAAGACTGAGGTAAATCGAGGCCGTGCAATAATGACAATTGGCGGATACTTGTCTTTTGAAAAGACCTGATCATTTCATTCGTAATGGGTATTCTTTTACTAGGAGATCCTGTCGTTCCTGATGACAAGGCATAATATTTAATACGCCCTCTCCATGTATTGTCTTTTTCTCCATGAAGTGAATATTTCAACCATTTTTCATAAAACTCATCATAACTCGTTACTGGAAGATTTTTTTGAAATTTACTTAGCTGATTTGAAGTATTAAGTATCTGTTGAAATCGATGAGCTATACCAAATTTTGTAGACTTTGCCCTAGACAGTAAATAGCTCAATACATCAAGCTGGTGTTTGTAACCCAATGTTTTTTTTGCGTTTTTTCTGTAACTTACGGCGGTTGTTGTCTTTAACAGTCTTCCTATTAATGGCATTTCTTCTATTAAATGGTTGTTTAAAGGCAAAAATAAAGATAAATATTCATCTTATTTTTCGATACTTTATCTTAACTTTGCATAAATATTTAAACCATGAGTGAAAAATCATTTATCGTCCCACATGACTTTACTCCTGTCGCTGACATCGCGTTGGAGCATGCAATTGCTACAGCTAAACCACTTAAAGCAGAAGTTCAACTGGTTCATGTGGTGTCAAAAGAAAATCAAATTCACGAAGCAAATGAAAAACTTGCATCAATCGTTGAAAAATATGTTTCAAGCGGAGTCAAAATTGTACCAAATGTGAGGATTGGAAATATTTTTGAAGACATCGGAGATTTTGCTTCTGAACACGAGGCTGAGCTTATATTTATGGGTACACATGGGGCTCATGGATGGCAGCATGTTACTGGGTCTCACGCTTTAAAAGTGGTTACCAACTCATCCGTTCCGTTTATCATTGTTCAAGAAAAAATGGTTAAGCCAACGGGGTATGATTCGATTGTAGTACCTATGGATTTAAATAAGGAAACAAAGCAAAAGCTAACCATTGTTTCTAGACTGGCTAAATATTTTGGTTCTAAGGTTCATGTTGTTATTCCAGATGAATCAGATGACTTTTTAAAGCATCAAGTAAAATCAAACATTGTTTTTGCAAATAGGTTTTTCAAAGATCGAGGAGTAGACATGAAACATGCTATTATATCTAGATCTGGTTTTGATAAAGAAGTTGTAAAATATGCTGTATCTGTCGATGCAGACCTCATTGCAATAATGAACCTAAACAGAAGTAGCTTCTTGAATGCACTTTCATCAAATTACGAGCAATATATCATTACTAATGATGCACTAATCCCTGCGTTAATTGTAAACCCAGTTTACAAAGAGGGTTACGGACAAAGTATTCTTTTTAGCTAGTATTGGTGGCTCATTTTACAGCGCTCAAAGACTTTCTATACACTCAACAACCCAAAGATCAAAACGAAAACGATCTTTCTAAGGTTTTATTGGATCTTGCCGAAGCGAGTAAAATCGTCAGCAAAGATGTTTGCAGAGCGGGCCTTGTTGATGGTTTTTTAGGAGCGCAAGGAGGTCAAAACATCCAAGGCGAAGAACAACAAAAGCTTGATGTGATAGCTGACAATGCTTTCATTGATGTCTTAGAAAAAGGTGGAGCGGTTTGTGGCATTGCCTCTGAAGAAAATGAAGATTTTGTGTCTTTCGATAACGACAAATCTCGTTCAGGCAAATACGTCGTTCTTTTCGACCCACTAGATGGCTCAAGTAACATTGATGTAAACGTATCTATAGGCACCATTTTTTCTATTTACAAAAGGATATCACCTAGCAATCAACCCGCTTCTATCGATGACATGCTTCAAAAAGGCACAGCTCAAGTAGCGGCAGGATACGTGCTTTATGGCTCGTCTACGATGCTTGTATATACCTCAGGAAATGGGGTAAATGGATTTACGCTGGATCCGAATACGGATACGTTTTGCTTATCACATGCTGACATGAAAATGCCGGTAAAAGGAAGATACTATGCTATGAATGAAGGCAACATCAACGAATGCAATCCTAAAATCATAGATTATATTCGATATTGTCAAAGTCGCAATAATGATTACGGCAGTCCCTATTCAGGAAGATACATTGGATCATTAGTCGCTGATTTTCACAGAAACCTTATTAAAGGTGGGATTTACATCTATCCATGTACGATCAATGCCCCAGAAGGTCGATTAAGACTTTTATACGAATGTAATCCCCTTGCTTTTATTTCAGAACAGGCTGGAGGCATGTCTTCGACCGGAACAGCAAGGATAATGGAAATCAAACCTGAAAAACTACACGAACGTGTTGCTTTTTTTACGGGTTCTAAATCAATGGTCGAAAAAGCGATTGCGTTTTTGAAATGATATGAGTTTAAATTCATTCATAGAAAATCTTCAAAATCATCCAGAAATTAATCTTTCTGCCCAAAAATTATCATTAGACAAAACAAAAATTCACTGGACTGGAATTTTCGGATCTGCAAAAAGTATTTTTGCCTCGGGGGTTGCTCAACAATGTCCAGGACATCATGTTTTTGTACTCAATGATAAAGAAGAAGCTGCCTATTTTTTAAATGATCTTCAAGGTTTATATCCCGAAGACCATCGGCTTGTGTTTTATCCAGCATCCTATAAAGTTCCATATCAAATCGAAGAAGTAGATAATGCAAACGTTGTAGCGCGAACAGAAGCTCTAAAAAAATTGAGTACACAAGAAAATTGTTGGATTGTTACCTATCCTGATGCATTATTTGAAAAGGTACTCACCAAAAAGAAATTGGTCTCCAACACCATGAAAATTGAGGTAGGAAAAACCTATTCTTTAGATTTTATAAATGAATTACTACAAGAGTATCATTTTGAACGAGTCAACTACGTTTATGAACCTGGGCAATTTTCTATCCGAGGCGGCATTGTAGATGTCTTTTCATATGGAAATGATACCCCTTTTAGAATTGAATTTTTTGGCAATGAAGTCGAATCTATTAGAACTTTTGATGCCGCAGACCAGCTTTCTATCAACACTCACAAATTCTTTAGTATTGTTCCAAATATTCAGGGTAAAATGATTTTGGATGGCATGGATTCATTTTTTCAATACCTAAATGGCGATATCACTATATGGATAGACTCGATTGAAAGAGCAAAAGAGTCAATCAAAAAAGAATTCGATAAAGCAAACAAGATTTATGAATCATTGAATCAGGAAATAAAAAAAACACTCCCTTCTGATTTATTTATAAATGATAACGACTTTATTCTAAATCTCGAAAACCTAAAGGTTATAGAGATGGGAACACAATCCTATTTTAAGGACACCACGGTCATAAACTTTGAGCTTTTACCTCAGCCAAGCTTCAATAAAAATTTCAATTTACTTATTGACGACTTGGCAGAAAATCAAAAAAATAAATTCCAAAATTATATTTTTTCAAATCAACCCAAACAGATTGAACGTCTCTATCAGATATTTGAGGATATTGGGGGTGATGTTGCGTTTACCCCTATCAGTACCGCTCTACACGAAGGATTTATTTGTAAAACCCTAAAACTTGTTTGTTATACCGATCATCAACTGTTTGAAAGATACCATAGGTTTAGGTTAAAAGAAGGGTTTAGAAAGGCCAAGCAAGCGCTTACATTAAAAGAAATATACAATCTGCAAAAGGGTGATTATGTAACCCATATCGATCATGGTGTTGGACAATTCTCAGGACTTGAAACCATAGATGTCAACAACAAAAAACAGGAAGCCATTCGGCTTATTTACAAGGATGGTGACGTGCTATATGTAGGCATACATTCATTACACAGAATATCAAAATTTACAGGCAAAGAAGGTTCTGTACCCAAGATGAATAAGCTGGGCACACAATCATGGAATACCCTTAAATCAAAAACAAAAAAGAAAATTAAAGAGCTGGCCTTTGATTTGATAAAGCTTTACGCAAAACGAAAAAATCAACCGGGGTATTCATTTACAGCAGACACTTACCTTCAAAATGAATTGGAGGCCTCTTTTATTTTTGAGGACACACCAGATCAATTTAAGGCAACCCAAGATGTAAAAAAAGACATGGAATCCAAAACTCCAATGGATCGGCTAATTTGCGGAGATGTTGGGTTTGGGAAAACAGAAGTGGCAATAAGAGCGGCCTTTAAGGCTGTTGCTGACAGTAAACAGGTAGCGGTTCTCGTTCCTACAACCATTTTGTCTTTACAGCATTACAGAAGCTTTAAAGAGCGCCTAGGTGAGTTTCCATGTAACATTGATTACGTCAATCGATTTAAAAGCGCAAAAGAAACGACCAAAACCATCGAGAAACTAAAATCTGGAGAGATTGATATACTCATCGGCACCCACGCCATAGTATCAGACCGAATCAAATTCAAAGATTTAGGTCTAATGATTATTGATGAAGAACAAAAATTTGGAGTTGCTGTTAAAGACAAACTTAAAACCATGCGTACCAGTGTCGATACCCTCACCCTAACAGCTACACCTATTCCACGAACCTTACAATTCTCTTTGATGGGTGCTCGTGACTTAAGTATTATCAATACTCCCCCACCTAATAGACAGCCCGTTTTAACCGAAATCATTTCATTGAATGAAGAAACCATTAGGGACGCAATTTCTTATGAAGTTTCGAGAGGTGGACAAGTATTTTTTGTAAACAACCGCATTGCCAATATCCAAGAAATTGCCGGTATGATTCAACGACTGTGCCCTGGTGTACGTGTAGGAATTGGCCATGGACAAATGGATGGAAAGGTTCTTGAGCAGAACATGCTTAACTTTATCAAAGGTGCATACGACGTATTGATTGCAACGACAATTATTGAATCTGGCATCGATATTTCTAATGCAAATACCATTATCATTAACAATGCAAATAACTTTGGGTTGAGTGATTTGCACCAGCTAAGGGGAAGAGTTGGAAGAAGCAATAAAAAAGCATTTTGCTATCTCATTGCACCCAAATTTAGCCTTCTCTCATCAGAAGCTAGAAAGAGGCTTGAGGCGCTGGTTCAATTTACAGACCTGGGATCAGGATTCAATATTGCCATGAAGGATTTAGATATCCGAGGGGCAGGAAATATGCTGGGCGGTGAGCAAAGCGGATTTATATCCGAAATTGGTTTTGAGATGTATCAAAAAATACTCAATGAAGCCATGAAAGAGCTGAGAGATGACGAATTCAAAGACCTTTTTAACGAAAGAACTACAGACCAAATGGGTTCCTATTCGGAAGACTGTATTTTTGAAACAGATTACGAAGTAAGGATTCCTGACCATTATGTGAATGATGTGACAGAGAGATTAAGTTTGTATCAGGAACTAGATCATATCGAATCTATGGAAAAGCTACTTGAATTTGAGGCACGGATGAAAGACCGTTTTGGAACAATTCCCAAAGAGGTAAAAGAGCTTTTTTTCTCATTTGAACTGAGATGGCTTGCCCAAAAACTTGGATTAGAAAGACTTGTAATCAAATCAGAAAAGATGGTGGGGTGGTTTATCGCTGACCCAACTTCCTCTTTTTATCAAACGGATGTGTTTTCGGAGCTCTTAAAGAAGATCATGAATATGGGACAGGGATATCGACTCATTCAAAAACAAGACAAGCTCAGATTGGTTGTGGAGCCCATTTCTAATATTAGAGAGGCTTATCAAAAGCTAAACGCTTTATATGAAGAGAAGGAAGCTATTGAATCTACTGATACTTAGGTCCAGTGTATTTCACACAGGGCAGTGTGCCCGTATAACATTTATACTCGAGTGTTAGATAGATGGTATCAGACTTTTCACTTACCGTAAAAGCACCATCTTTATTAAGCTTCCATTCATTGATGCAGTCCGCACCCTCAATTAAATTATTTGTATCTAGCTCCTTTTCTAATGATTCCAACAAATCACTTGTTTCTTTTGCTTTATCGCCTTGATACCAGTGGTAGACGCCTTTCTTCAGTTTTACTTTTCGAGTTCCAGCAATTTTAAGAACCATTGAGTCTTTATTTCCAGCAATGATAACGTCCATATTATTGGGCGTATCATATCCTTTAATCGTTTCTTCTGTTGGCGGAGCTCCTCCGCAATGTGAGTGATGTAGTTGAGAATTCAAAACAATACTCTGTTTCTTCAAAGCGCAAGAGGAGAAAACACCCAGAACAATCAAATAAAAAACAAACCTCATTGTATTAGATTTAAAGCGCTTTGACGGGCAGAACTGTCAGAAGAGACATAGTCCTCGTAGACGGGCTTCGTGATGATTTCAGCTGATTTCACAACGTCGTGATTTAGCTGAGAAATTTCAGAAAAGCTGATTTTATCATTTAAAAAAGCATCTACGGCTATTTCATTCGTGGCATTGAGGATACAAGCTGTTGTGCCACCATGTTCCATGGCGTAAAACGCCAAGTCTAAATTTTTAAATACCTCACGATTGGGCTGTTCAAACGTTAGCTCAGGATAATCCATAAAATTAAAACGAGGAAAATCTGTTTTGAATCTATCGGGATAGGTCAGCGCAAATTGAATAGGCAATTTCATGTCTGGAAGTCCCATTTGTGCTTTCATACTACCGTCTTCAAATTGAACAATCGAATGCACAATAGATTGTGGGTGCACAATAACATCAATTTGTTCAGGCTTAAGGTTAAAAAGCCATTTGGCCTCAATCACCTCTAGTCCTTTATTCATTAATGTCGCAGAATCAATGGTTATCTTTGCTCCCATAGACCAATTGGGATGTTTGAGGGCTTGTTCTTTGGAAACCTTAAGCAGCTGTTCTTGTGTAAAACCCCTAAAAGGTCCACCTGAGGCAGTTAAATATATTTTTTCAATGGGATTGTGAAATTCACCAACAATACATTGAAAAATAGCTGAATGTTCGGAGTCAACAGGATATATATTTACCCCTTGTTCCTTTGCCAGTGTGGTGATTAATTCTCCAGCCACAACAAGCGTTTCTTTATTGGCCAATGCAATTTCTTTTTTGGCATTTATGGCGGCAATAGTAGGCTTTAGACCTGCGTAACCAACAAGTGCTGTTAGGACGGTATGGACATCATTTGATTCTACCACCTGACACAGCGCTTCTTCTCCACAATACACATGAATGTCTTCGCTCCAAAGAGCATCCTTAACCTTTTTGTAAGAGTTCTCATCAACAATAACGACTGAATTGGGCTTGTACTTGAGCGCTTGCTCTATAAGTAAGTCCGCATTTCGATTTGCCGTGATGACCTGAAGATCAAAATAATGAGGATAGGCTTCTAATACCTCTAAAGCTTGAGTTCCAATTGAACCTGTTGAACCTAAAATGGCAATCCCTTTTTTTTCAGACATATGGCAAAAATACTATTTTGGGTGAAGTAAAAAGCAGAAATCACATGAATTGATATCGCTTTTATTCGGATATAACATGTCGAAGGGTCACATTGTTGGTAGGCGTATCCAATATGATAAAATACATCCCTTCTTCGAGTGAAGTTTCATACCAAGGAAAAACATTCATTCCATCCAACACATTGAGTTCCTTGAACCCGACTAGTTTACCGTGAGCATCTAGTATCTTCATATCTGCCTTCCCAATAAACCTTTGGTCGTTAATGAGCAAATTAAAGGAGGCATCAGAAGGATTTGGAAATGTAATTAAACGGCTGCGCTCTTCACAAGAAACTTCAATAGGACCGTAATAGTGATTCACACCATCGATATCAAACTGATTTAAACGGTAATATGTTGTGTTGTAGAACTTGTTTACATCCACAAATTCATATTCTATTAAAGAAGTAGATATGCCCGCTGCATCTTCACTGTGAATAATTTCCCAGTCAAATCCATTATCCGATTTTTCAACATCAAAATAAGAACTATTGTGTTCTGAAGCGGTTGACCATTTTAGTACAGAAGCTCCGTCTTGACAATCTCCGCTAAAGGAAAGAAGCTCAACTGGAAGAGGCTCACCTGTTCCTCCGACTCCTCCAAAAATGCTAAAGCTTGTAAGATCTCCCCACACCATATAGTTTGATGATGCGAATATAAATGCACTTCCCTGCTCCAAAGCATCTGGGAAATCAGGTATCAATCCTTGAGGCTCATACCAGGTTCCATTACTGTATTTGACGGGAGAAATGTCTCCTTCGATTAGTGGACCTAAAACAAGGTCTGCATCGGTATAATAAAGCTGTACCTCATAATTATAATTGGACATATCGTTGGGTTCAACAACCCAGTTTCTGTCAATATAAGTGCTAACGTCGGGTGAAAAGAATGGGTTTTTTGTGTCAGCTACTTGCACAGAAACATATGCCTGAGGGCCAAAATCCGCACTCTGAAAATTCATCACTACCGGTGAATACTCAGCGGTAGAACCATTGCTGCCCACCGGAAATGTGAACGCGTCCGAATCATCACTGATTGGTGTTCCTGAAAATCTTTTCCGAAGCTCGCCTGTGCCCGAAGTAACGACCATATTCGACTCCGATGGAGCACCAAGCACCGCAGCACCAGTACCCATTGTTAAATTCGAATTGACTAGATCCAGAATACCATTATTGAGATTCAGCTCATTGGTCACCGCTATATCAGAGGATAAATCTGCACCAGAAGCATTATCAAGCTCAATGCCATAAAAAGTATTGTTTCCAGAGCCTCCGATATTTTGTTTGGACGACCCCTTTAAATAAATCGTACCATTGGAGGGGGTAAATGTACCATTATTGACGAAGTCTCCTGATACTACAAGTTGCACTTGTCCCTCACATACCACCTGAGTTTCAACATTAATTCGTATTCCAGACTGTCCGTTTGTAGAAAGTGACGAAAGAAAAATCAATATGGCAAAAACGATTAATTTCATTTTA
>CAJQPH010000029.1 GCA_905480165.1 uncultured Flavobacteriales bacterium | reverse complement strand
CTACATAATGAGTAAAGTACCGGAATATGTTGAAGCAAAAGACAAATTGGACAAGCTTGCAGAACGATGGACCAAAGAAATAGAAGATCGTTACGAGGCTATAAAAAAGAAAAAGAACAACTTCGAACGCGAAGAAATTCTATTGCCGAAAGAAGAAAAAGAAAAACGACAACAAGAAATTGAAAACTTGGAGCAAGAAGCATTAGAGCTTCAGACCCTGCATTTTGGATCTGAGGGAGATTACTTTCAAAAGAGACAGGAATTGATAAAACCTATTCAGGATCGTATTTTTACCGCTCTTAAAAAACTTGCGAAGAGTGATGGTTATGATTTGATTTTTGATAAGGCCAATCAAAGTAGTTTGATATATGCTTTAAGTGAGTATGATATAAGCGATGACATCTTGTATGAGATGGGAATAGAATAATAAGAATAAAATAAATACAGATAAAAATGAAAAAAGGATTACTACTATTGGTTTTGGTTTTTGGAGGAATAAATATGAATGCTCAAACAAAAATAGCGCATATTAACTCTCAAGAATTATTGGATACTCTTCAGTCACGTAAAGATGCGATGGCAAAACTTCAGAAATTTGAAGGGGAAGGAGTTCTTGAATTACAAGAAATGAACAAGTCTTTTGAAGCGGCGTATATCCGTTATCAGCAGAACGAGAAGGACATGACTCCAGTAATACAACAAATGGAACAAGAAAAATTGCAAAAGAAACAACAAGCGTTGCAAACAAGGCAGCAGGAGTTAGAGCAACAAATGCAGATATACGGACAAGAGTTGAACAAACCCATTTTAGAGCTCGTTCAGACAGCAGTAAATAATGTTGCCGAAAGCAAGAAGATAAGCTATGTACTTGATGAAACAGTTACTCTTTATTTTAAGGGAGGAGTTGATATCACCAAAGAGGTCATGACGGAGCTATTAAAGCTTGAAAAAGAATTAATGGGAAAATAATCATTTCAGAAAAACATTTTGGACAAGACAAGGGCAATAGACATTGCCCTTTTTTTGTAGCTTTGATTTATGGAAGACGCAGGGCCGATTGGGGTATTTGATTCAGGGTATGGAGGCCTTACTATTCTTTCAGAATTCAAAAAACAGCTTCCAGAACATGACTATTTATACCTTGGGGATAACGCTCGTGCGCCTTATGGAAATCGTTCTTACGATGTCGTTTATGATTTCACTTTAGAGGCCGTAAACTTCCTTAAAAACAAAGGATGCCGATTGGTCATTGTCGCATGTAATACCTCTTCGGCTAAAGCCCTTCGAACCATACAGCAACAAGACTTAATAGAGATGGATTCGGATTTCCGTGTTCTTGGCGTGATTCGACCAACCACAGAAACTTTAGGAGAACTGTCCAATACAAAACATGTGGGGATTTTAGGAACGGAAGGAACAGTTAATTCTAATTCATATGGTCTTGAGCTGAAAAAATTTTCACCAAACCTTTTTGTGACTCAACAAGCCTGTCCAATGTGGGTACCTTTAATAGAAAGCAACAAGCACCTTTCAGAATCAGGGAAGGCCATAATAAAAGAAGACTTTTTTGAGCTATTAAGTAAAGATCCTTCCATTGACACCGTGTTATTGGCATGCACCCATTACCCTATTATAGCTTCTTACCTACAAGAGTTGGCAAATAAAAAGGCACGCATAATCTCTCAGGGCCCCATTGTGGCTAAAAAACTAAAAGATTATTTGCAACGACACGAATTAATGGATAAAACACTCTCTAGGAACGGAAAGTGTGTTTTTTTGACAACGGAAAATCCTGAAGTATTCAATCAAAGTGCTGAGAACTTCATGTCAATGAAAGTCAATTCGATACAAATTAAGTTATAGCTTTTTTTTACTAAAAGACTCTATGAGTTCTGAATTGATTTCTTGAAAATCTTTTTGCCTCACCGCATAGAAATCATAGGTTTTTTCATATTGATCGAAAGTATACCCTTTTTTTTTAACTAAATCCGTTACCGATTGTTTCATCGAATCTTTGTAGACTCCAACGGATCGGTACTTGTTTTGGTAATATGCTTCTAGAACCAAGACCTCTCCATGTATTTTAGTAAAGTCATTTTTTGGAATAAGCGCGTCGTCATCAGAGGAAGAGCAAGAAATCACAATAAAAAATAAAATAAACGTGAGATATTTCATTAATGAGCGGGATTAAAAGAAAGACGCATTCCGTTTGCGCCCTCCATGACCTTATTGTTTTCATATACAATTTCGCCGTTAACAAAGGTCCGGTCTATTGCGCTTGAAAAGGTATACCCCTCAAATGGCGACCACCCACATTTGTATAAAATATTATTTTGATGGACTGAATGGGTGCGATTAGGGTCAACAATAACGATGTCTGCATAATAACCCTCACGGATAAAACCTCTTTCTTTGATTCGAAAAAGAATAGCGGGATTATGAGCCATTTTTTCAACAACCCTTTCTATTGTAATTTTACCAGTTTTCACATGTTCCATCATACTTATTAGAGCATGTTGAACAAGAGGGCCGCCTGAAGGAGCGTTTAAGTAATTGTTTTTTTTCTCCTCAATGGTGTGTGGAGCATGATCTGTGGCTACGACATCAATACGGTTGTCTAATAATGCTTTCCATATTCCGTCTCGATCTGCACTGGTTTTAACCGCTGGGTTCCACTTAATCAGAGTCCCTTTAGAGGTATAATCTTCATCACTAAACCAAAGGTGGTGAACACAGGCTTCGGCTGTTATCTTTTTGTCTCTTAAAGATAAATGGTTTTTAAACAATTCAGTTTCTTTAGCAGTCGAGATGTGTAAGACATGAAGTCTAGCCCCGTGCTTTTCTGCAAGGTTTACAGCAAGTGAAGAAGAAAGGAAACAGGCTTCTTCATTTCTAATGATTGGGTGGAGCTCAATTGGAATCTCAACTCCATGTTTTAACTTTGCTTCTGCTAAGTTTTTTTGAATGGTTTGCTCATCTTCACAATGTGTTGCAATTAGCATTGGTACATTGGAAAAAAGACCCGCCAATGTTTTTTCATTATCTACAAGCATGTTTCCCGTGGAAGAGCCCATAAAAACTTTAACTCCGCAAACTTCCGACGCATTTGTTTTAAGCACCTCGTCGAGGTTATCATTTGTCGCACCCATAAAAAAAGAATAGTTTGCAATAGAGTTCGTTCTGGCAATTTGGTATTTATCTTCTAATAGCTTTTGGGTAGTGGCATTAGGGCTGGTGTTGGGCATTTCCATAAAAGAGGTGATCCCTCCAGCAACAGCAGCTCTTGACTCAGAATAGATATTCCCCTTATGCGTTAACCCTGGCTCTCTGAAATGAACTTGATCATCTATGCAACCGGGCATAATAAATTTACCCGATAGGTCAATAATAGTTGCAGAATCATCACAGAGGTCTGTACCCATTTCCTCAATCCGATTGTTTTTGATAAGAACATCTTGATGCTTAGACTCTCCTTCGTTTACAACGATGCCGTTTTTTAATAGGTAACTACTCATAATTTCATTCTTCTCATTTCCCAAACCCCAAAAAAAGCTTCTTTAAATATTCCAGTACTCATTTTAGATACACCTTGAACTCTATCAACAAAAGTAATGGGAATCTCTTTTACTTTAAACTTATGATTTAATGCTGCATATTTCATGCAAATTTGGAAGGCATATCCTTTAAAATGAATGTCGTCAAGTTTTATTTTTTTTAGTACATCAATGCGATATCCTTTAAACCCGGCGGTAGTATCTTTTATCGAAATAAAAAGGATTAGTCGCACATAAACACTTGCAAAATAAGACATTAGTATTCTTTTGAATGGCCAGTTTTTAATCTTGCCCCCACTACAATATCTGGATCCAATAACGAGATCTGTCCCGTTTTTTAATTCTTGTTGGAGTCGATTTAAGTCGTTCGGATTGTGAGAAAAATCACAGTCCATTTCAAATACGAATTCATATTGATTCTTGATTGCCCATTTAAATCCATGGATATAAGCCGTTCCCAACCCTTGTTTCCCCTTTCTTTTTTCTAAATGCACGCGTTCTGCCGACCCTGCTATTCTTTTTGAAATAATATCGGCTGTGCCGTCTGGGGAATTGTCGTCAACGAATAACACATGAAAAGAATGATCCAATTCCAAAACAGCATCAATCATTTTGTCAACGTTTTCTTTTTCGTTGAAGGTAGGAATGATAATGAGTGAGTTATTCTTTGCCATGGGGAACAAACGAATTTAGTCATTTCAAAGCAAAACTAAATTCACTAATCTTATATTTATGATAAATTGGCACAAAAAAAACCGCGCGAAGCGGCTTTTTATGTTTTTTTTAAAGTAATTTATTCAGCTTTTTCGCTTTCTTTTTGGTCTTCTCCACCTTCAGAACCTTCAGAACCTTCTTCACCTTCTTCACCTTCTTCTTCCTCATCATCAACCGCTCCTCTTGAAATTTTAACAGAGATAACCATTGCACTCGCTGGATCTAAAATGGTAACACCAGGAATCTTTATTTCGGAAATAGTAATTCCTTGCCCGATACGAATCGGAGAAATATCAAGTGTTATTGCATCTGGTAAATCAGACGCTAGACCATAGCAGTTTAATGTTCTAAAAGCCATATTTAGACGACCTCCATTCAATACACCTTTTGCAGAACCTGTGGTTCTAACGGGAAGACTCACTCTTACCTTTTTACTTTCATTCAATTCGTAAAAATCAACATGTTGTATCGTGTCTTTTACAGGATGCTGTTGAACTTCACGGACGATTGCTTTTGTTTTTTTGCCCTCGACGTCTAGCTCAACTAGAAAAACATCTGGCGAAAAAATAATTTTATTCATTTGTACTGACTTTACAGAAAAATGGGTTTGTTCTCCCTGTCCGTAAAGTACACATGGAACCATACCAGCATTTCTAAGGCTAGCAGCGTCCTTCTTCCCTACGTTCGCTCTAAGCGAACCGCTCAATTGTGTTGTTTTCATTATATATTTATTTTTAAGATATTACAAAGTGTCCGCTTATCGACTCGTTATTAATCAGTTTATAAATCACATCAGAGAATAAATTCGCGGCTGTTATTACGCGTATTTTATCACTTTTTTGAGTCATTGGAATGGTATCCGTAACAATAAGCTCGGTTATTTTAGAATTATTTATTCTTTCATATGCTGGACCAGAAAGAACGGCATGTGTACAAAAAGCTCTAACACTTTTAGCTCCTTTACCCATGAGTAAATCAGCAGCTTTAGTAAGCGTTCCAGCGGTATCGCACATGTCATCAATGATAACAACGTCTTTTCCTGAAACCTCCCCAATAACCGTCATTTCGGCAATTTCATTGGCTTTCTTTCTGTTCTTGTGACAAAGAGCAAGTCCACAGTTGAGTTTTTTACTGTAAGAATTAGCCCTTTTGGCTCCTCCAACATCTGGAGCAGCAATGACTAAGTTTTGGGAGTCCATTTTTTCAATCTCTTTTAAAAATAAAGTAGATGCATATAAATGATCAACCGGAACCTCAAAAAACCCTTGAATTTGATCCGCATGTAAATCCATAGTCATAATGCGGTCAATGCCTGCGGCCATAAGCATATTCGCAGATAGTTTTGCCCCAATTGCTACCCGAGGCTTGTCTTTTCTATCTTGTCTTGCAAAACCGAAATATGGAATAACGGCAATAATTTTTCTAGCAGAAGCTCTTTTTGCTGCATCGATGAGCAGTAATAATTCAAAAAGGTTTTCTGTTGGAGGCATCGTTGATTGTACGATAAACACGTCTTGACCTCTAACAGTCTCCTCTAAGGAAGGTTGAAATTCCCCATCACTGAATACATTTACTTTAACACTGCCAAGGGATGTTCCATAGGCTTTTGCAACGTGTTCCGCCATATGCTGTGAAGCCCGACCTGCAAATATTTTAACACCCATGAGTTGTTCAATTAAATAGAGGGCAAAAGTACACAAAATATTAACTTCCACAAAGAACTTATTCTGAACACAGTCTTGAGTAGTTAAACGGAAAAGGGCTTTGTTTTTTTAAACAATTAAAGGGGGGTGACGTGTTTTAATTTAAATTTGTGGGTTCATGAACAAAAAGAAGCTCGATTATACGTTGTTTAAGCGTCTATTGATGTATGCAAAACCATACAAGAAGGTTTTTGTTTTTGCTGCTTTTTGCGTCCTGTTGCTTTCGTTTTTAAGCCCGCTAAGACCATATTTGATTGGCAAGATGGTTGACAACTATATAGTTAACACTCAAAACAAAGAGCTTCTTCTTCATTGGTCCATTGGAATTATTGGTTTACTCTTTATAGAGGGGATTCTCCAATTTGTTTCCAGTTACTTTTCAAACTTATTGGCCCAATCAGTTATTCGTGACATACGTAAGAAGCTTTTTTCTCATGTGGTTTCGTTCCGCATGAAGTACTTCGATAAAACGCCGATTGGAGCACTTGTTACCCGTGTAGTCTCTGACCTTGAGGCAATAACACAGGTTTTTTCCTCGGGCATTATGGAAATGTCAAGAGACCTAATCTCTTTATTAGTGGTGCTTAGCCTTATGTTTTACACCAATTGGGAGCTCTCTTTAATGACTTTAATCCCTATTCCCCTTTTGATTTTTGCAACTCGGATTTTTGCAAGAGCGATGAAATCGGCATTTCAGCTCGAAAGAAAACAAGTTACCAAACTCAATACATTTGTTCAAGAACATTTGACAGGAATGTCTATTGTTCAACTTTTTAACAAGAATAAGGAGGAGTATTCAAAGTTTGTTGAAATTAATAATGGTCACAGAAAAGCACATATTAATGCGGTTTGGGCAAACTCCATCTTTTTCCCTGTGGTAGAAATTTTAAGTTCTTTGTCTATTGCCTTTTTATTGGTTTGGGGAGCATTGAATGCGGGCGGAAAGACCAATGTAGAAATTCAAGCCATGTATGGGCAAATCATAGCTTTTACGCTTTGGATTTACCAATTGTATCGACCCATACGACAGCTTGCCGATAAATTTAATGTCCTACAGCGGGGTATTGTCCGGGCCGAGAGAATATTTGAAATAATGGACCGTAATGACCATCGACAAGAATCAGGTAAGAACGAAAGGGTTGATTTCCGCAAAGACATTTCCTTTGATAAAGTTTCCTTTTCCTACACAGAAAACACCGATGTTCTGAAACAAATAAACCTAAAAATAGATACGGGTAAGATGATTGCAATTGTCGGTGCAACGGGTTCGGGTAAATCAACAATAGTAAATGTTTTGGGTAGGTTTTACGAGCACCAATCAGGCACGATTAAAATTGGCGAGGTAGATATTAAAGAAATTAAATTGGCTCATTTAAGAGATAATATTGCGATTGTTTTGCAGGACATTTTCCTTTTTTCGGATACCATACACAATAATATAACCCTGGGAGATGAGAGGATATCTCGAGAGGAGGTCATAAAAGCATCAAAAGCTGTGGGAGCGCATGATTTTATTACTCAACTGCCAAATGGCTATGATTATTCAATAGGAGAAAGAGGGTCTGTTTTATCTGTTGGACAGCGGCAATTACTCGCCTTCATTCGCGCTTATGTTTATGACCCTCAAATATTAATTTTAGATGAGGCAACATCGAGTGTGGATACTGAGTCTGAAATGCTTATCCAAGAAGCAACCATTAACCTTACTAAAGGCAGGACATCGGTAGTTATTGCTCACCGGCTCAGTACGATCCAAAAAGCAGATCAGATTGTTGTAATGGACAAGGGTGAAATTCTGGAAATAGGGACACATAATGAGTTACTATTGAAAAACGGCAAGTACAAAACACTATATGAAAAACAAATCTTTAAACCAGCATGATATGTTAGGGCTAAAAGTTGGCGGGGTGCCAGAACACTTTAACTATCCTTGGAGAATAGCCATTGAGGAAGGGTTATTTAGAAAAGAAGGCATTGCTTTGCATTGGGCAGATATGAGTGGTGGGACGGGCCAAATGATAAAAGGGCTTCAAACGGAATCGATTGATGTAGCGATCGTACTGACCGAGGGCATTAGCAGATCTATACTTCAAGGGTTAGACGCAAAGATATTAGACGTTTATGTAAGCACCCCTTTGTGTTGGGGAGTGCATGTCCCGTTTAAATCTAGATTCAAAACGATAAAAGATTTAGATGCCCAAACCATTGCAATTTCGAGAGAGGCGTCTGGTTCACATTTGATGTCTTATGTAATGGCAGATCAAAATCAGCTGCAATCAGAAAAAATGAAATTTAATGTGGTTGGAGATGTTTACGGAGGATTGTGGGCTCTTGAGAACCGAGAAGCGCAAGTTTTTTTATGGGAGAAATATACGACGCAACCTTATGTTGATCAAAGAAAATGTAAACGTATTGGCGAAGTCTATACGCCTTGGCCTTCCTTTGTTATTGCCGCAAGAAAAGAAATCATTGAAAATCATCCAAAAGAATTAAAAAAAGTCATTGAGGTCATTCAAAAAAGGTCAAAAAAAGCCAAGGAATCCATTAATACAGCGGAAATCATTTCTTGGAGATATAATCTTGATTTGCATCAAGTAAGAAGTTGGCTTTCTCAAACAGAATGGAATGATAAACAGCAGGACTTGAATAAAATCATGGAAAAGGTGGTAACTTATCTTTCAGAATTGGATTTATTATCATCACTAGAAACAGAAGATTGGTCAAAAAAATTATTTGTTTAAGCTTTTTAGCATGTGCCACAACGTTTGTAAATGCTCAGCAAGGGTGCACAGACCCCTTGGCAAGCAACTATTCAAGTGGTGCAACGGTGAATGATGGTTCATGTGTTTATGAATCAACAAACTATACAATGGAAGATGTGGCTGATTTAAACAGTTCATTTTTAAATGAAAATTCTGGAATTATCGTTTTTAACGATCATGTTTTAACGATTAATGATGGCGGCAATTCAAACACTATTTATGAGCTTGATACAATGGGGAGTATTATTAGAGAAATCAACATATTAAGCGCTACTAATGTGGATTGGGAAGCCATTAGTCAAAACAGTCAAAGTGTTTTTGTTGGTGATTTTGGAAACAACTCTGGATCAAGAGAAAACCTTTGTATTTATGAAATTAGTAAGGCAGACATTCAAGACCCATCGGTAAATCAAGTGACTGCTATTCGCAGTGTATTCCGCTACGAAGATCAAGTTGATTTCACATGGGGTTCTAATGCGCACAATTATGATTGCGAGGCCTTCCTTTGTACAGAAGACTCGATGTATCTTTTTTCTAAAAACTGGATAGATGAAGAAACAAAACGTTATAGTTTACCAATTTCGTGGGTTGATACTGCAACCGCAATATTGAATAACAGTTTTAATGTTGATGGTCTTGTTACCGATGCGTCAATTGATTCCTCAGGGGAAAGTGTAATGCTTTTGGGCTATAAAAACAATGGGGCAAACTTCTACACTAGTTTTATTTGGATGCTTTGGGATTATAACGCAAACGATTTCTTCTCGGGGAATAAGAGAAGAATAGAGATAGGGACCATGCTGTCCCTTGGTCAAACCGAAGGAATTGCCCTTAAAGGAAACGCCTCGGGTTTTGTGAGTTCAGAGGAGATAAGCTCTGTAATTACCATACCTCCAAAATTATTAAAATTTGATTTTTCAGAATATTTCAATGGGGAAGCATTAAATATAATATCCAAAGGCAATAAAGAAATTTTGATTTATCCAAATCCAAGCACTCAGTTTATCCGAATAGAAAAGCAAAATGAGCCATTTAAAATATATGAGCTTGCCACATCAAAACTTGTTTTAAAAGGATTGATTAAATCGAATCAAATCGATGTCTCTTCACTGCGCCCAGGTCATTTCTACCTGCAAGTAGGCCAATCCAGAACTAAATTTACAAAACAGAAATAGGAAAATCACGCCTAATTATCTATTTATCAACAAGTTCAACTCTCGGTTTTTTGATGAATTATTGGGATTTATCCGTTTTTTTTGTAAATTAGATGTGACTAATAACTTAAAACTATGTTACACGACACAACAATGTGGATTGCCATAGGTACAATCGTATCTATTGTTTTGGTAATCTTTCTTGCATTTACAGCAGAAAACCGAAAAAGTAAACACTAAACAAAACTTAATCACATAAGATTTGTTTACTAAGAGTGAAAAGCTATTTTCTTCTTGCACTAATGTTATGCTCTTTTTTTGGCAGTTTCGCTCAAAGAGAGAAAGCCTATTTTGCTTCAGGTTGCTTTTGGTGTGTTGAAGCTATTTTCGAAGCAATACCAGGTGTTATAGATGTAAAATCAGGTTATTGCGGCGGTAAAACAGAGAATCCTACTTATCGAGAAATTTGTACAGGTTTAACAGGTCATGCAGAAGCAGTTGAAGTAACCTTTAACAGTAAAAGCGTTTCATATGAAACGTTGTTGGAGGTGTTTTTTTACTCTCATGATCCCACAACCCTCAACAGACAAGGACCCGATGTAGGCACGCAATATAGGTCGGCAATTTTTTATGTTGAACCTTATCAAAAGGCAAGAGCTGAAGCATTTATCAGCCAGTTGCTAATTGAAAATAAATTTAAACGAATAACTACGAGTGTTGAAAAAATGAATGTTTTTTATAAAGCCGAAAATTACCACCAGGATTTCGAAAAAAATAATCCAACACATCCATATGTTAATTCTGTGGGGAAAGAACGAAAGATTAAATTTTTAAAAAAATACAAAAACAGAAACTAAACAAGCTAAACTCAAAAACCATGTCTAAAATCTCTTATTTCATTTCCATCTCTATTGTTCTGCTCATTTTAAGTCAATTTTTCATGGCGTATCAATCTTCAAAAATAGAATCGCCAAAGTATACCTTATTAAAGGCATATGATGAGTTTGAGCTTAGACAATATGGATCAATGATCGTAGCTCAGACCGTAGTGAAAAGTAAATCATATGAATCTTCCTCCAGTAATGGATTTAGAACTGTAGCGAATTACATTTTTGGAGGTAATGATGAGAAAAAGAAAATAGCCATGACGTCTCCAGTTATTATGGACATGGGTGATGAGACAAAAATGTCCTTTGTCATGCCAAAAGAACATTCTATGGCCAGTCTTCCAGAACCAAATTCTGATCAGATAGAAATTTTAAGAGTCTCTCCAAAAAAATATGCGGTTTTAACTTTTCCGGGATATGCCAACAATAAGAAAATAGCAAAGTATTCCAAAAAACTTCTCAAGAGCGTTAAGACTGAAGGCCTAGAAACGACTGGGAATATTCAGTTTATGGGGTATAACGCGCCGTGGCAAGTCATAGGCAGGAAAAATGAAGTAGCTATTGAAGTAAAATAATAACAATTAAGCTACTTGTCTAGTGCTTTAAAAGCACTTTGAAACTCTGAGTCAAACTCATTATATACCGAAAAGAAACCGTTTTCTTGCCAAATCTGTCTTGCGATTTCAGCTTTGAGTTGAATACCCAACCTTCGTTCACAATATTGTATGTCGTCTTTACTGTATGCATGTATATTCAGTTCCGAATCGGCATATTCGACAAGTTCATTTATTAACGACCCATCTATTTTGAATTCCTCTTTATATTGATTTAGTGAAGACCATGGGTTTTGTGAGAAGTACCGATTTCTTTTTACATAATCAAACGCGAATTGATTGATGGCGCCTCCCCAAAGTAGAGAAGAATAATAGAGCCCAGTTCCAGTGGTATCTAATGGCACAAAGATGTCAGGGCTTATCCCTCCACCACCATAAACATCTCGACCACTAACGGTTTGGTATTTTAAAGAATCATTAAATAAAGAGGAGTCAATTGCAAACATTGATGCCTCTGTTCTCGTTGGATCATTATAATAATCTTCGTAATTATCTGTGTAAGGTCGCTGAATACATCGACCGGAAGGCGTGTAGTAACGCGCAACTGTTATTCTAACCGAACTGCCATCTCTTAATCTTTGATCTTCTTGCACAAGTCCTTTTCCAAAAGATCTTCGTCCAACAATAATTCCGCGATCATTGTCTTGAATCGCTCCTGAAACGATTTCACTCGCTGATGCCGAGCTTGAATTAATTAACACCACCAATTCTACACTTTTTAAAATACCGTTACTGGTAGAATTGTAGTGTTGAGTGCCGATTTTACTGCCTTTTGTTTTTACAATTGACAATCCGTTTTTAAGGAATTCGTCTGTAATTTGAGTGGCCCCCTCAAGGACTCCGCCTCCATTATTTCGTAAATCCAAAACGAGTTTTGTCATTCCATTATTTCGCAAATTAACGGCAGCTTGTCGAAATTCATAAGCCGTTGGAATGGAAAATTGATCAATTTTGATATAACCTGTTTTTTCATCAACCATGTATGACGTATTTACAGACTTAATAGGGATTCTACCTCGGGTTATTTTTTTTGGGAGTAAATTGCCATATCTGTTTATGACCACATTAACTGAAGTTCCACTTGGACCTTTTAGTAAGGACATAATGGTGTCATTAGGCATTTTTACACCTGCCGCATTCTTGCCATTTATTTTGATGATTTGATCCCCGTCTTTTAACCCCGCTTTTTCCGACGGTGAATTTGACAATACGTGGGTCACCGATATGGTATCTCGCAATTTGAAAAAACGGACTCCAATACCGCTGAAATTTCCTTCAATGGATTCAGACATTCGCTTCATGTCACTTGCAGAAATATAGTTGCTATGAGGG
>CAJQPH010000028.1 GCA_905480165.1 uncultured Flavobacteriales bacterium | reverse complement strand
TCAATATTGAAATTTCTTGGATTTGAACAAATATTTAAAAACTCATTAACAACTCTTCCATTAGGTGGGGGTAAAGGAGGTTCTGATTTTGATCCAAAAGGAAAGTCTGATAATGAAGTAATGAAATTTTGTCAATCATTTATGACAGAATTATCTAGACATATCGGTGCCAATACAGATGTTCCCGCTGGAGATATTGGAGTTGGAGGTAGAGAGATCGGATACATGTTTGGACAATACAAGCGAATCCGTAACGAGTTTACTGGTGTTTTAACAGGAAAAGCAAGAAACTGGGGAGGGTCTCTAATTCGCCCGGAAGCTACAGGCTATGGTACTGTATATTTTGCAAAAGAAATGTTGGCTACTAAAAACGAAACGTTTCAAGGTAAAGTGGTTGCCATATCTGGTTCAGGAAATGTTGCTCAGTATGCTTGCGAAAAAGCCACAGAGCTTGGAGGTAAAGTGGTGACTTTATCTGATTCTAAAGGATATATTTATGATGCAGAGGGGATAGATGCCCAAAAACTTGCGTTTGTTATGGAGCTTAAGAACGTTAAAAGAGGAAGGATTTCGGAATATGTAAAAACATATACTTCAGCCGTCTTTGTTGAAGGAAAAAGACCATGGGAAGTAAAGGTTGATATCGCTTTACCATGTGCTACACAGAATGAACTTGATGGAGAAGAAGCAAAAGTCCTTTTATCTAATGGTGTTACGTGTATTGCTGAAGGAGCAAATATGCCTTGTACACCAGAGGCCATAGAAGAATTTCATAAAGGAAAAGTTTTATTTTCTCCAGGTAAAGCATCAAATGCAGGAGGAGTAGCCACTTCGGGACTTGAAATGTCACAAAATTCATTAAGAATGTCTTGGACTTCAAAAGAGGTAGATGAAAAATTACACTCTATTATGATATCTATACATGAAGCATGTGTAGAATATGGTAAACTTGAAGATGGAACGATTGATTATGTAAAAGGCGCTAATGTTGCTGGATTTGTAAAAGTTGCTGATGCCATGATTGACCAAGGTTTGGTTTAATCTTTTATTGATGTAATCTCAATTTCAACTCGTCTGTTTTCTTTCATCTGCGCATCGTTTTGTTCGGGAAGAGCATGTATTGGCTTTGAGCTGCCGTGTCCTACATGATTCAATCTATTTGAGCTTACACCGTTCTGGATGAGGTAGTTCTTCACTTTTAGCGCTCTTTGTGCGGACAGGTTTTGAGAATCACTAATAGCACAACAGATATGTCCGTGAATCTTTATATGTAAGCCTTTATGGTCAAGCATAATAGCCAGAAGGTCTTTTAAGACAGGATAAGCAATGTCTCTAAATTCGTCACTTCCAGGCTTGAAATTTAGATGTTTTAAAACCAATGATTCTCCTATTTCAAGATTTTGGATTTGCTTTTTAGTAATTGAAGGTGCCTGAAAGCCCTCGTATTGAATTATAACCTTTCTATTTTTAGCAAGATTCTTTTCGTGCTGAAAGTCTTCACCAAAAGACTGGCAGCGTATATTTTTAGTAATGGGAACCCCTTGTGTGAATAAATAATGTTTAATGTCTAGAATTCTATTTTGTGCTAAGTCTTTATTATAAATATGTGTTGAGTTGGTATCTGCGTAGCCTTTGAGTCCTGTGACCAAATTGATTTGTTTGGACTCTATCAATTTATTTAAGGCGAGTTTACTTGAATGTAACATATATGATTTGTCAGAGGGGAAGAAAACCACAAATTCATGTTGACTACAAAGCACCAAAGGAATTAAAAAGGAAAAAATTAATGTGTATCGTTTCATGTCATTTTAATTCAATTTATTTGAATCGTTACAGATCTTTAAATTCGATAGATTATTTCAATAAAGTTGTTACCTTTGTTTAGAATTATTCTAAATAAGTGAAAAAAGAAACTTCAATATTTGTTTACAATTCTGAGATGTCACTCAATAATTGTGATATCATCAAAAAGAAGAAAAAGTGTTGCAAGAAGTTCAAAAAGAAAGGTTTCGCTTGTAAGAAATGCCCTAAATTCTAATGTCATTTCGATTTCTTGTCCCTGTTTTCGTATTGTTCTTAAGCTTTGGATACGGACAGAATAAATTAGATTTATCCAGTGCCAACCATCAAGCTCTTGTTTTTTCCTTGGGGGTTGAAAGAAACGATGTGTTTTCTACCGTAACTTATAATAGAACACTTCATTCATTTTCAATCAGTCCTTCTTTTGGGGTAGGAATTGTTCATACTTTTTTTCAGTCAAATCCATTCGGTCGGATAGGGAGCGACTTTTTTTATTCCCCTTTAAATAAGAAATTGGATAATTCTCAAAGAATATCTCTAGAAATAGGTGTAGGGTATTATTTTTCAATGTATAGTAGTCCGGTAGACACAAAGTTTCACGAGGCATCTTTAGGATATCGTTTCCGCTATGGTAAAAGAATAAAGCTTTTTCAAAAAACGGCATTGGGATTATTGAGGGAATCATTTCAAGGCAATACCAAAAAGATGGTTTTGATTTATCCTAATTTTCATTTTTCAATAGGTATGTCGTATGAGATTTAAGCGATTTTTATTTGTTCTAATAGTAATAGTTTCTTGCACTAAAAAGAATGATTATAGGCACATAATGGTTATCGGTCATGGGGGCATGGGCTTAGAGCAAATCATGTCTATCTATCATGATAATTCATTTGAAGCCATTGATTTAGCTCTTCAGTTTCCGGGAATCAATGGTTGTGAGGTAGATGTTCAAATGGATTTTGATGGTGAATTATGGCTTTGTCATGACGTTGATCTTTCTTCAGCGCTAGGTGTGGATACTTCAATTCCTGAATGTCATACTCTATTTTTAGAGGAGTTGGTTTATCAAACGATTCATGAAGAGAAATTATGTAAGCTTCGTGATGTTATTCATTTGTTTGACAATTCTATGCATTTATTTGTTGATCTAAAATCTTATGATCAATCTTCTGGAATAATTGTAGACCCTGCGCTTTTAAAAGAAGCTTTAGATGACGCGCTAATAGGTGCAGTTTGTCAAGTAAGTGTGATTCTTTTGAATGAATCCTGGCTGCCCTTTTTTGTTTCGAATTACCAAACGTATCTTGATGCTGACACAAAGTCTTCTATGGATTCGAATTTAAGTTTATATCCCGAGTTATCGGGATTCGTTGTCCGTTCTGAAGCTTTGTCCGGAAGTGAGATTGAGGAGTATAAATCTCAAGGATATAAAGTTTTTCTTTACGAAATGAGATCCCCAAAGGGAATTCGAATGGCCTTGGATAAAAACCCAAATGGCATTATTCCTGATGACATTCGAAGAGCTCTTGTTGAGTCGAGATAAATTTATTTTTTGTAAAACGGAAGCTTTACCACTTTTGCTTTCAATGATTTATTTCTAACTGCAATATAAATTTCCGAATCAAATTCAGAATGGTCTTTTTGGACATAGCCTAGTCCAATTCCTATTTTCATACTTGGAGACATTGTTCCAGAAGTAACATGACCCAATTTAATGCCATTAGAATCTAAAATCTCGTAGTCTTTTCTCGGGATTCCACGGTCTATCATTTCAAAGGCAACCAATTTTCTTTCTATCCCTTCTTCTTTTTGCTTTGATAAATACTCGCAATCAACAAAGTCTTTTGTGAATTTAGTGATCCATCCGAGTCCTGCTTCCAAGGGGGAGGTGTGGTCATTGATGTCATTTCCGTAAAGGCAAAACCCCATCTCCAGTCTTAGAGTATCTCTTGCTGCAAGGCCAATGGGTTTGATGCCAAACTCTTTTCCAGCCACAAAAACTGCATCCCATAATTCTTCTGCATCTTCATTTTTAACATAAATTTCAAAACCTCCAGATCCAGTGTAACCAGTTGCAGAAATCATTACGTCCTTGATGCCCGCAAATTCTGCATATTCAAAAGTATAATATTTCATGTCTGAAAGATTTACTTCTGTTAATGATTGCATAGATGAAGCTGCCTGGGGCCCTTGTATGGCCAGTAATGTGTATTCATCTGAAACATTAGACATATCTACATTCATTTCATTTAGCGATGAAATCCAGTTCCAATCTTTCTCAATATTGGATGCGTTAACCACCAAAAAATATTCCTCTTCTGAAATACGATAAATAATTAAATCGTCAACAATTCCACCTTTTCCATTAGGCATACACGAATATTGCGCTTTACCGTCAAAAAGTTTAGACGCATCATTTGATGAAAATTTTTGTAAAAAATCAAGAGCGTTTGGACCTCTCAATATAAATTCTCCCATGTGTGAAACGTCAAAAACGCCCACTCCATTCCTAACCGTTTCGTGTTCAAGCGTCACACCTTCATATTGGACCGGCATTGAATATCCTGCAAATGGAACCATTTTAGCTCCCAATTCAATGTGTTTGTGTGTTAATGCAGTATTCTTCATGTATTATTTTTTTACCCTTTCAACATAGATGCCTGTTCTGGTGTCGACTTTAACAGTTTCTCCATTTTCAATAAATAGGGGAACTCTTATTTCAGCCCCAGTAGCAATTGTTGCTGGTTTCATTGAGTTTGTTGCGGTGTCACCTTTCACACCAGGCTCTGTATATGTAATTTCAGATATGACATACATGGGAAGTTCCAAAACCAATGGGGTTTCTTCGTCAGCATGAAACAGGATGTTAACAATCATTCCCTCTTGTAAGAATAAAGGTTTTTCAATCATTGCTTCCTCAATATTAACTTGCTCGTAATTTTCATTATTCATAAAAACAAACTGATCTCCATCTTGATATAAGTATTGGTAATCTCTATTTTCAATACGTACAATTTCAATTTTATGTCCCGCAGAGAAAGTGTGGTCAAGTAGCCTTCCAGATTCAATTTGTCTGATTTTCGTTCTTACAAAAGCAGGTCCTTTACCTGGTTTTACATGTTGAAATTCTTTAATTTGAAATAATTTACCGTTGTGCTTGATGCACAATCCGTTTCTGATATCTGAAGTATTTGCCATAGCTTAAAAATTATGGGCAAATATATGTTTTTAGATTGATTGCATCAATATCCATTAATTTAAATGAATCCATTTTGGAGTGTTGTATTCATTTGTTTGAACAACAAATTGATAAAATTCATGTTTGTTCATTAAATTCGCACATGAAAAAATACGTACTACTCTTTTCTTTTTTGATTACACTTCAGGTTTCAGCACAAACCGCTGTAGAAGACATCACCATATACAGGGATGCTTATGGAGTTCCTCATATTCACGGCAAAACAGATCGCGATGTTGCTTATGGTCTTGCATGGGCGCATGCCGAAGACGATTTTAAAACCATGCAAAATACTTTTTTGCCATCGAAAGGACTTATGGGATTGTACTCGGGAAAGGAAGGTGTAATTATGGATTACTTGGTTTCGCTTTTGCGTTGTCGACAAACAGCGGAGGAGCATTATGCTGATTTATCAGAGGAGATCATTCAGGTAATCGAGGGCTATGTCGAGGGAGTAAATGCATATGCCAAATCTCATCCAGAACAAGTTTTGGTGAAAAACAGTTTTCCGTTTTCTGTTATGGATTACTTAACGGGTTATAATCTGGTGATTCATTTTTTTTCAGACACGGGTGACATCTTGGGTGATATTCTGAATGGAACCGTTGAGACTGTTGAAGAGGCAAATATCAAAATGGAACAAAAAACCATAGGGTCAAATGCTTTTGCATTTAGTAGAAAAATAATGCAAAACGATAAGACCGTTTTAAATGTGAATACACATCAACCTCTTGAGGGACCTTTTTCTTGGTATGAGGCTCATGTTGTTTCCGATTCGGGATGGAATATGTTAGGTGGTTTATTTCCAGGTGCACCTTTTCCTATGATAGGAACCAATGAAAATTTGGGATGGACACATACCTATAATTATCCGGACTTGATCGATGTTTATGAACTGACTGTAAATCCCAAGAACAAGAACGAGTATTGGTATGATGGCCAATGGGTTGAATTTGAAAAATCAAAGGTTCGGTTAAGTATGAAAACAAAGTTGGGGCTCAAATTAAAAGTTAAGAAAAAGCTCATTTGGAGTGAGTTTGGGCCAGTTCTAAAAAACAAAAAAGGATATTTTTCATTTCAATCAAATGCATTTGAAAACATTTCATCTATTGACGAGTGGTATCAAATGAATAAGTCGACAAATTGGAGTGAATTTAAATCCGCGTTAAAAATGATGTCCATACCTCGTTTTAATATAATGTATGCGGATAAAGAAGATTCAATTTTTTATATGAGTCTTGGAAAAGTGCCAGAACGATCAGGGGACTTAAGGGGTAATGATATTATGCGGGGTGATACGAATGCCGTATTATCAAATGGATTTCTACCGTTTGAGGCCTTGCCAAAAGTTTTAAACCCTTCTCACGGTTATTTATTTAACACCAATAATTCTCCGTTTAACTGTGCGCACAAAGAAGATAATTTGAATCCAAAAGATTATGAGGTTTATCGCATTGGGTATAAAGAGGATTACAATAATAGAAGTCGTCGATTTGAGCAATTGATTTCAGAAACAAAAGGCAAATTGAGTATGGATGAGTTTTATAATATTAAGTATGATATTCAGTATCCAGATCAAATTTGGACTCCTTCTGGTGCTGCCGTTATTTTTGAAGTAACTCCTTCTGAATATCCTAGGTACGAAGAGCTCATTGGTTTAATTCAAAACTGGAACCACAGGTCCGATACGAATAATATTGGTGCTGCTCAATGGGCCATTTATTACAGAAATTATCTATCGCTTAAAAAAATGAGTTTGAGTGAAAGAGATTTGATTTCGTTATGTCTAAAGAAATCAAAAAAGCACTTGATGAAACACTTTGGAGAATTGAATATTCAGCTGAAAGAATACCAAAGACATAGTCGGGAAGGTAAGGAGTTGGCCGTGCCTGGATTGACGGATCAAATTGCAGCAATGTCATCCAGTCCAAACAAAAATGGAACGGTGAAACCTGTACACGGTGAATCCTATATTATGATTATTCAATATGGCGAAAATGGGGTTGAGATTGAAACGGTATTGCCTTATGGAGATTCAAGGGTAGTATCAAGTAAGCATTATACCGATCAGATGGAAATGTATGCCAGACAGAAAAGAAAAAAAATGAGTTTAAGTCTTGATGATGCTAAAAAAAATGCGGTTAAGTCTTATCACCCGAAGTAACCTTATCGATGAGTTCAATGTATTCTTTGTGAAGCTTAATCTTCCGCCATTTGTAAAGCTTTCCTATCGATTGTTTGAATGTTTTCTTACTCATTCCAAGGGCCGAATTGATGTCTTCTGGAGATGACTTATCCGTAAGAAATAGTTTTCCATCCTTTTGTAATTCCGATATTACCTTATCAATGGCCAGATCATATTTTTCAAATGTAATCGGTTCCAAGCGAACGTCTAATTTGCCATCTTCTCTTACTTTCTCTATGTATCCGTCTATTTCATCTCCATGATTGATGTCTGAAATGATGTTCGAATTAAAGATAAGTCCTTCAAACTTTTTGTTTACGATTACGCTAATTCCTAAGTCGTTATATTCACAGATCAGAAGCTTGACTTTTTCACCTGTTATATCCTCGGTACATGGTTCAAGAAGGTTTTTGATTTTCATGCTTCCGTAGAGCCTATCTGTCTTCTTGTCATGTTTTAGAGCGATAAGATAGGATTCATCCTCTTCGAGTTTGTATAGTTGCTCACTATATGGAACCAATAAGTTTTTATCCAGTCCCCAATCTACAAAAGCACCAATGGGTTGTATTTGAGTTACTTTTAGATACTTAAACTCTTCGAGTAGGAGGTGAGGTTTCTCCGTAGTAGAAACAATTCTTTGCTCGCTATCTTTAAAGACAAACACATCAATTTCCTGTTCTAGTTGATACGCTTCGAGAAGGTATTTTCTAGGTAATAGAACTTCGTTTCCAATGGAATCTTTTAAAAATGCACCTGGTGGGGTGAAACGGTCTATAACGAGTTTATTTATTTCTCCGAGTTTCATTAGTGGTTTCTCCTTCGCTTACTTTTATATTTACCTGTTGTTACTGATAGTCCGGACGAATCATATTTCTTATTGCGTCTCTTCTTTCTTTTTTCTTTCTTCTCAACAGGAGGATTTGACATTGGAGTTTCAGGAATCCTTGCTACATGCTCAATTTCTCCTTCAACACCGCTGTTTGTTGGGTTGATCCAGTCTTTTTTAAATCTTTTCTTTTCTAATCTCCCTGTGCGAGGATTGAGTTGAATGAACTCATTATTCGATTCTTGTGGATTATTCACCGCAATAATATCTTCTTTTAATTTCCAATGCTTCCCATTAAAAATGTAAGCGTCATAGGAGAAATCTGGAACATAATAAGAGTAGACTCCCTCCATAGACGGCGCTTCAGGTGATAGGTGGTCCATAACAATTCTTCCATACTTTTCCTCATAGCGCATGGTCATATTTGCTCTGTCAGAATATTCAAAAACAATACGTTTTAAAATCTCTCCATTACTATTGAATACAGGGCTTCCAAAGTAGATATGCTTTTTCGATACAGAAAGCACATCTAACACTTTATAATTACTTCCCGTTGTTCCTCCGTCCCATCCGAGAAGAAGGTATTCGGTATTTCTACCGTTTAGAAATGGAATAATTTTATAGTATAGAGCTCCATACCAGTTTTTCTCATTCACGATACCATTCGGTTTTGATTGATAGGGGTCGAATGCATCATTGAGTTCGTAAACGGATACTTTTTTATTGTTTTTATACATAACGAATCCTCCAAAAGAATAGGAGAAGTCAGGATATTCAATATTCCAATTTACTAGGCGTATTTTACCATCTGGACTATCAAGGACAGCGACAGTTTCGAGATGCTTAAATTTATAATTAAACGCACCATCTAATGATAGGAATTTATTCATTTTGGAAGCAAAAGAAATATTCGCCTGGTCCATACCCGCTGCAGTGAATTCAGTTCTGAAATTAAGCAATTCTTCATTTAATTTCAGCTCTTCTTTTTCCAAGTCAGTTTGACCTGTTGCAAGAGATGACAGGAGAACGAATAGAATAAGAAAGTTTAATTTATTGGGCATTAGTATTTTAACGTGTTTCGTTATAAAGAGTTACGCGTTTACAACTGTTTTAGTTTTTCTATGGTATTTGTTGGGGAGTCGGAATTAAAAACAAAGCTACCAGCAACGAGAGCATTTGCTCCCGCATCAGATAACTTTTTACCGGTTTCAAGGTTTACACCACCATCAATTTCAATAATCACATTCGCCTTTTTTGATTCGATGAGTTTCTTCAGACTAACGACTTTATTTACACTTGAGTCGATAAATTTTTGCCCTCCAAAACCCGGATTTACAGACATGATTAAGACCAGGTCTAAATCACCAATAATCTCCTCCAAGACTGATACGGGTGTGTGTGGATTTAAAGCAACGCCGGCTTTCATTCCTTTGCTTTTTATATGTTGAATGGTCCTATGTAAGTGAACGCATGCCTCATAATGAACGGTGAGTATGTTTGCTCCACAATCAGCAAATTCGTCAACATAATTGCCCGGATTTGAAATCATGAGATGCACATCCAAGGTCTTATCTGTATGTTTCGAAATGGCTTTCAGTACGGGGAATCCAAAAGAAATGTTTGGAACAAAGTTTCCATCCATGACGTCAATATGAAGCCAATCCGCTTTGGAGTCATCTAGCATTTTTGTTTCTCTTTCAATATTTCCAAAGTCACACGAAAGAACAGAGGGGGATACAATCATTGATTTTTTTTATCAAAATTAAGCTTTTTAAGCTACAAATCCTTTAGAACATTTATTTTGCAGCCATTATTAGTATATTTTTGTTTTCCATATGGGAATAGGTATTACCGAAATAATTGTTGCTCTGACATGTCTGATTTCATGGCAAGCGTTGAATAATCAGAATTTTCAAAATCAATGCATGTTTATTCCCTACAACGTGAAGCATTCTAAAGAATACTATCGATTGTTGTCGCATGTACTCGTTCATGCTGATTTCGCTCATTTGGCTTTTAATATGATCTCAATGTTCTATTTGGGCAAGTATCTCGAAATGCAATTGGTTTATGAATACGGTAACCTTGGCATGTATTACTTTATTATCCTTTACCTTTTAGGAGGCTTAGCGGCAACAATTCTTCCGTATTCTCGCAATTCAGACAATAGCATGTATCGTTCCTTGGGAGCGTCTGGAGCCGTTTCAGCTGTTGTTTTTGCCACAATAATGTGGAACCCTCAACTTGAGCTAATGTTGCTCTTTATCCCGATTCCTATTAAAGCCTATATTCTTGGACCCATTTATCTTGCTGTAGAGTATTATTCTATGCGCAGAGGCGGGTCTGGTATAGCACATGATGCTCACATTGGTGGTGCATTGTTTGGAATTTTATTTGTATTATTGATAGACCCGAATAAAGGAGTAGAGTTTCTTCGTATTTTTGAATAATTATGGGAGTATGTTACATTAATAATAATGGTGTTATCTTACCGGATTCGTCTCCAACGATTATGCCTAAAAACAGGGCTTATTTATATGGTGATGGAGTTTTTGAGTCCATTCGGATAATGAGTGGTAAACCCATTAATGTTGAAAACCATATTTCTAGGCTGCTTAAAGGAGCCAAGGTTTTAGGAATTAAAACACCCGATTTTTACAATAATGATTTTTTTGAAGAACGTATTATTGAGCTGCTTGAGAAATCATCCATTTTAAAAGGGGGTAAATGTCGTTTGTCTATTGATAGAGAAGTGGGGGGTACCTATCTTCCTGATTCAAATGAAAGTAATTTTTATATCGAAGTGGAAGGGTATAATTCAAATTATTTTGAGCTCAATGCAAAAGGTTTGGAGGTAGATATTTATTCTGATATCAAGTTGCACAAGAATTTCCTTTCAAATTATAAAACCAAATCTTGTTTGGGATATGTAATGGCTGCTCTTTCTGCCAAAGAAAAAAACCTAGATGATTTGTTTTTAAGTGATGTAAAAGGAAACATCTTAGAAACGTCATCAAGTAATGTATTTGTAGTAAGTAACGGTGTTTTGTATACGCCTGGTCTTGATGAAGGATGTTTGGCGGGAACGATGCGCATGCAGGTAATTAATCTTGCTTTAAATAGTGGTATTAAGGTTTATGAGTGTTCTATCTTGCCTCAAAACCTATTGGCGGCCGATGAGGTTTTTATTACCAATGCGATTAGGGGAGTGAATTGGATAGGGACATATCGCACAAAGAAATTCTCTAATACGGTTGCAAGAAAACTTATTATTTCTCTAAATGAATATTGGAGAAACAAACTCGAAAAGTAATATTTTCTGATTTTCAACTACTTATCGTTCATAAATCCAGCGTTGACGGGTCATGCAGGTAAAGTATAATGCTATATTTGTTTGGAATCACAAACACGAAATTCATATATGGCTGATAATCAATATACAGAAGACAATATTCGTTCTTTAGATTGGAAGGAGCATATTCGCTTAAGACCAGGTATGTATATTGGTAAATTAGGTGATGGCTCTGCTGCTGATGATGGTATTTATGTTTTGGTTAAGGAGGTTTTGGATAATTGTATCGATGAGTTCGTCATGGGTAATGGCAGAAAAGTTGAGATTACCATTAAAGATGGTTTGGTTGCCATTCGAGACTACGGAAGAGGTATTCCGCTAGGAAAGGTCGTTGATGTAGTGTCAAAGATGAACACCGGAGGTAAATATGATTCAAAAGCATTTAAAAAATCGGTAGGTTTGAATGGTGTAGGAACCAAAGCGGTAAATGCATTGTCTTCTTATTTTTCCCTCTATTCTGTCCGTGATGGCAAGCTGAAAAAAGCCTCTTTTGTGCGTGGAGAACTCTCTGAAGAATCTGCTCTAATTGATACTAATGAAGATAATGGCACTTATGTAGAATTTAATCCTGACAATACCGTCTTTAAAAAGTATGCGTACAAGACGCATTATTTGGAAAAGATGATTTGGAATTATTGCTATTTAAATAGGGGGCTTTCAATTCATTTTAATGGTAAAAAATACCAATCTAAAAATGGTCTAAAAGACTTATTAGAGGACAATATGGATGGAGATCCATTGTATCCCATTATTCATTTGGAAGGTGAAGATATTGAAGTCGCGTTTACTCATGGAAGAACATATGGAGAAGACTATTATTCATTTGTGAATGGTCAACATACGACTCAAGGAGGAACCCACCAAAGTGCTTTTAGAGAATCCGTATCCAAGGTGATTAAAGACTTTTATAGCAAAAACTACGAATCTTCAGATATTCGTCAGTCTATTGTAGCTGCTGTTTCTGTAAAAGTAATGGAGCCTATTTTTGAGTCCCAAACGAAAACAAAACTAGGATCTCTCGAAATTGAACCGGGTGGAAAATCAATGCGCGCTTTTATCAACGATTTCCTGAAAGACAAGCTAGATAATTTCCTTCATAAGAATCCAGAGATTGCTCAAACCATTGAAAATAAAATTAAGCAGTCAGAGAAAGAGAGAAAAGATTTAGCAGGTATACGTAAGATTGCCAGAGAGAGATCAAAAAAAGCAAATCTTCACAATAAGAAACTGAGAGATTGTCGTGTCCATTTAACAGACCTGAAAAATGACAGAAGAGAAGAAAGCACATTGTTTATTACTGAGGGAGATTCTGCAAGTGGGTCAATTACAAAGTCACGGGATGTAGCTACTCAAGCTGTTTTTTCATTAAGGGGTAAACCTTTGAATTGTTATGGTTTAACCAAAAAGGTAGTTTATGAAAATGAGGAGTTTAACTTGGTTCAAGCTGCCCTCGATATTGAAGATGATCTCGAAAATCTTCGTTACAACAAAGTAGTTATCGCCACTGATGCGGATGTTGATGGTATGCATATTAGAATGCTATTGTTGACATTCTTTCTTCAGTTTTTTCCTGATCTGGTAAAGAAAAATCATGTGTATGTGCTCCAAACTCCCTTGTTCAGAGTCCGTAACAAAAAGAAAACCATTTATTGTTATTCTGATGAAGAACGTGTTGCGGCTATTAATGAAATAGGAAGAGGAGCTGAGATTACTCGATTTAAAGGTTTGGGTGAAATCTCACCAGATGAATTTGTTCATTTTATTGGTGAGCAAATGAGACTTGAGCCAGTCCTCTTATCACATGATGCTTCAATTGATTCCATCTTATCTTATTTTATGGGTAAGAATACACAGCAACGACAGGAGTTTATCATTAATAATTTAAGGGTAGTAAAAGATCAAGCAGAGGGAAAAGAGAAGGCTGATGCAGAAGCAGATGAAAATATACAAATAGATATAGCATCGTAATTATGTCAAAGGATTCAGAAGAAAATCAATTACCAGAGGAAGAGCGCAATCCATTCGAAAACAAACAGCTTGATGAAAGCGTTGTTCCCGTTAGCGGTTTGTATAAAAGTTGGTTTCTTGATTATGCCAGCTATGTAATTCTTGAAAGAGCCGTCCCAAGTTTGTTTGATGGTTTAAAACCTGTCCAAAGAAGAATTTTGCATTCCATGAAAGAAATGGAAGATGGGCGATATAATAAGGTGGCCAATATTATAGGAAATACGATGAAGTTTCACCCCCATGGAGATGCTTCAATTGGAGATGCTTTAGTTCAAATTGGGCAAAAGGAACTCATGATTGATTGTCAAGGAAACTGGGGTAATACTTTGACTGGAGATGGTGCTGCTGCACCAAGATACATTGAGGCACGTTTGTCGAAATTTGCATTGCACGTTGCATTTAATGGAAAAACAACCAATTGGTTGTCAAGCTATGATGGTAGAAATAAGGAGCCGGAGCAACTTCCGATGAAATTCCCTTTACTACTTGCACAAGGTGCCGAAGGAATAGCCGTTGGTATGGCATGTAAGTTTCTTCCTCATAATTTTATTGAGTTAATCGATAATTCCATCAATCATTTGAGAGGTAAAAAGGTGCAGTTTTATCCTGATTTCCCCAATGGAGGTATGGCAGATTTTTCCAATTATAATGATGGGAAAAG
>CAJQPH010000027.1 GCA_905480165.1 uncultured Flavobacteriales bacterium | reverse complement strand
GAATCAGTTCAAGGCAGCTACGACAAAAAAGATTTATCTACTATTGTAAATCAGAATGCAAATGAAGCTCTTGAGTGGATTAATGCAAGGTATATTGACGAAGAAACTGGAGAACGCATTACAGCAGAAAAGCTGGCTTCTATAGAGCAAGATTTGAGACGATTACCTCGAACCAAAACGATGTCATTTTATTCGCAAGGCCCGGATAATATTGGTGGTAGAACAAGAGCCATTTGTGTGGATCGCACTTGGAACGATAGATTATGGGCAGGGGGAGTATCAGGTGGTTTGTTTGCGTCGTATGATGGAGCAGATACTTGGGGTAGAGTTTCTTCCTTTATTGAACAAGGAGCTAGTCCCAACATTTCGAGTATGACTCAAACCATTGATGGTACACTTTATGTGGCTACAGGATCAGACAACGAAGGTTGGAACGGAAATGGGGTTTGGTATTCATCCGATTTTGGAAACACATGGGCCAAAATCCCTGGAACATCAAATTGTACTGAAATCGTTTGTTCTGATGTTGAAAATAAAGTTTGGATGGCTACGAATGCAGGATTAAGAACTTGGGACGGAACAAATTTTGAAACGATATCAGTCACGTCAGGAGTATGTAAAGCTCTCAAGATTTCTGGTGACGCAGAAGTGGTATTGGCATCTTTTCAATCAAATAAAACTTATGTGTCTACGGATGGTGGCGTTACTTTTGTCGATCGTTCAGGATCTGCAACTAACAATGAGGTTCCAGCCGGAGCGAATCGTATAGAATATTCCATTTCAAAAGAAAAAAATAATGATGACATGTATTCCATGTATGCGGTAAGAACCAATAGCAACTTATTGAGTATGCACGTTTCACACGACAACGGTGCAGTATGGACTCAGTTTGTTGGAGCGTCTGGTCCACCAAATGAATTTGACATATATAGAGACCAAGGTACTTATAACTCAATAGTCAGCGTTAATCCAACTGACCCTGAATCAATTTTCATAGGTGGAATCGATGTTTGGAGATGGAATCAAACGGTCAATAATCCTCCTTCAGGTGGGTTTGAAAAAGTCAGTCAATGGTTTGTGAACCCCACAACTCCTATTTATGTTCATGCTGATAATCATGAAATGCAATGGGATGCAAACAATCGTTTGTATGTCGGTAATGATGGTGGTGTTGGTGTAACCGAAGATTTTGCTCAAAATTGGTATCCTGCCAATAGAGGGTATAATGTGACTCAATTTTATGGAATCGCTTACGATAAAAGTGGTGCAGTAATGGGTGGAACACAAGATAACGGCACACTATACAACGACCATAGTCTCAACACTTTTCAAGAATTTACTGAAGTAGGTGGTGGTGATGGATTTGAATGTGAAATCTCTCATTTTAATCCAAGAGTTATGTTTACTTCTGTTTATTACACATCTATTAGGAGGTCTGGAGACGGTGGTGAGAATTTCACAGGTTTTTCTCCTGAACTTCCTGGGAATTATGACCCAGCTGGATCTGAAGGAAGCAGTTACCATCCTTTTCACACAGAATTTGTTTTGGCTGAGAATTACGATCTGAATTCTGAAGATTCAATTCAGTTTTCACCTACTCAGAATTATTCAGCGGGTGACGAAATAAAGGTGCCAAGTTTATCTTCAGGAGACACCATCATGTATATTGCAGAATCAGATTTTTATTTTGATGATACGCTATACTACGACCCGAGTTTGACTGTGGACTCTACGAATTATGTAATAAATTCAATAACAGGTGAAACCTTAGGTATCGGTACTGATACCCTAACGTTTAACGTTACTTGGGACACCGTGATGGTACAAGATCCTTATCAGTCATGGTTTTTAGTATTTATCAACGCAAACGGTGGAGAGATTTGGGGCACAAGAAACGCTTTGCGATTTGCTGAAGATCCAAATTGGGTATGTGTTGCACGAGGGATTGGTAACGGTAATGTCGATATTGAATTCTCAAGAGATTTAGAGAACTGTTATATAAACGTTGGAAATGGAGGAGTTTGGAGAGTAGACGGTTTAGGAAGTTCTTATACAAGTGACACCTTATTTAATGAAAAAGTGTCCTATGATATCGTAGCTGGAATCCCTACTACGCCAACTTACACGACCGCTACGAAAATATCGAATAGTTCACCTACAGGAATTGCTCTGAATCCCAATAATGCTGATGATTTGATTATGTTTGCTGGTTTCTCAGGTTCAAATAAGAGAACATCAAATGCCACAGATGCAGTGCCTACTTTTACAAATCTACCATCTATATCGTCTCCTCAAGTTGCTAGTTATGATGGGATAATTGATCGAGATGATCCAAATATCATTGTTGTAGGAACTTCAGGCGGTGTATTTGTAACAGAAAATGGAGGTTCCAATTGGACAAATGCTTCAGCAGGATTTGAAGGTACTCCGGTATACGAGGTACGTCAGTCATGGAGAACATTTGAAGAAGGAAATGGAAGACCTGGTGAAATATACGCAGGTACTTATGGAAGAGGTATTTGGGCTTCTGACAATTATTTAAGTGTAGAAGAGCCATCAATTGTGGATGGTCCAAATGTCGATAACATGTTACTTTATCCTAATCCATCTGTATCTGAGTGTAATGTTATTTTTGATTTGTCTAAGAATGGAGATGTAAATATTGGAGTTTACAATCTATCAGGTAGATTAATGTTAAGTAAGGAGTATAAAAATCGAGTGTCAGGAGGACAAAATATTGAATTAAATACGGAGCGCCTTTCACGTGGAACTTACATTATTCAAATGACCTCTGGTAGTCAGAAACTCACCAAGAAGTTATTAAAACTTTAAATTTTAAAAGGCGGCGTTTAAGCCGCCTTTTTTTTGACCTTTAATTCCAAACAAATTGATGGGATCAACAGCACTTCAGTCATGTCAATTCTGTTTAAGCAAATTGGATATTTTCTTTATTGATAACAAGAAATCAATTGCCTATAATACAGACGAACATTCATTCAGTATTCCATTAAAAAGAAATGAAGTGATTTTTTCTGA
>CAJQPH010000026.1 GCA_905480165.1 uncultured Flavobacteriales bacterium | reverse complement strand
TAAAGACTCGATGGTTGGTGCTCAATCAAAAATCAATGGACCAGTTCGAGATTTAAGTATTGGTGATTACACAGAAATGGGGGATGCGAATTAGCTTATTGTTTCTTGTTTTAGTCTTGTTTTTTTCGTGTAGAACGAGTGTGGAATCGATGAATTCTGCTAAAAGCGAAACATATATAAGTACTTTTCATGAAGGAGTCAGATTAAAACTGTTGGGAAACTATGAAGAAGCTGTTTCGCGCTTTAAAACATGTATCAAAGAAAAACCAGAGGATGACGCCAGTCATTTTGCAATTGCTCAAATATCATTAATAAAGGGGGATTTAGACCAGGCAAAATATCATACGATAAAAGCCGCAAGTTATGATAAATCAAATTTGTATTATCAAATTGAATTAGGCTATATGTACCGTGAAACTGGAGAACATGAAAAGTCAGCCCTTGTTTTTGAAGAAATCCTTTCTAAACGCTCAACCAATTCTGATTATTATTTTGAGAGTGCCTTGTCTTGGGAGCTTTCTGGAAATATCAAAAAGGCAATATCCGTTTTAAACCGATTAGAAGAAAATGTGGGTATTCAAGTTGAAGCGTCATTAAAAAAGCACGTTTGGTTTAAAGGGTTGATGAAAATAAAAGAGGCAGAGCACGAGTTATTAAAAGTGTTGGAAATAGAGAACAATAATCAATATGTTATAGCGACCCTTGTAGACTTTTATTTGAACTCAGGTCAAATAGAATTAGGGATGCTTCAATTAAATAAGTTAGTAGAGCTTGATCCTAAAAACGGAACAGGCCTAATTCTTCTTGCTCAATTTGAATTCGAAAGAAAAAACATAGAGAAATGTAAAGGTCTTTATTCTAAAGCCATTTTATCTGAAAGCCTAATGGCTGAAGAAGTAACGGAGGCTTTGAATTTTTTTATTCATTATACAGATAAGAGTTCCATCAACTTAATCTTAACAAAGGTTGAAACTTATTATGGCGAAAATGATACCATAATGATGCTTACTGGAGATGTTTACATTGAAAACAAAGAATTTGGGAGCGCGATTAAAAGTTATGAAAAAGCACTGTCAACAAATCCAGGCAACTATTTGATTTGGGAGAGGGTTTTATATCATTATTATGATTTCCAGAAATGGAAAAAACTTATTGAGAAAGGGAAAGAGGCAATCAAAACGTTTCCTCTAAAAACAGTACCCTACTATATGTTGAGTGTTTCATACAATCAAACCAATCAGTTTATTCTGGCTCAACAATATGCCAACGATGGGCTTTTTACTGTTGTAAATGACCTTGTTGTTAAGTCAGATTTACAAGGGCAGCTTGCAGAAGCTTATTTTGGTCAAAATCGTTTTTCGGATGCCAAAAAAGAATATTTAAAAGCGATTGAAACAGGAAAAAAGCACAACAACGATTACTTGACTTTTAATTTCTGCCTGAGGCTTTATGAAAAAAAGGTCTATTTAGATTTAGCATTAGGCTTGGTTGAAGGGCTCATTGAAAAAAATGGAACAAACTTTGAGTTATTATTATTAAAAGCCGATATTTTCTTTGTAAAAGAACAGTTTCTTGAGGCAAAAAAAATATATAAACCATTATTACAGGCAATGAATAATCAATTAGAAGATCCGATTGGGCGATCACAAGTTAGCGAGAAACTGGGGGATTCTTTAGCGAGATTAAATAACATTGAAGAGGCAATGCGTTATTGGAGGGAAGCGGCAAGGATTGGTCCTGGAAGTGACCTTCTTGAAAAAAAAATATTGAATGAAGAATATATGGAATAATATAATTTATAGTTTGACACTATTCTTGGTACTAGCTTCTTGTTCGAGCCAGTGGTCGGATGTTGGTGAAAAACCTCAAAAGCTCCCTAAACTAAAAGAAAAGTTGTTTTTAGAAAAAATGGACAGTCTACATTCTGAAAGACCCGCGTATTTTTATTCAAAAATAAAAGTGACCTATTCAGATGAAGAAAGCAAGGTTTCTTTTAAGTCTTCGGTGAATATTGTACAAGATTCGGCCTTGAGTACCATACTGTCTTATGCCGCAATACCGGTTTTTACTGCATACATAGATACTGATAAGATTACTATTGTCAATAAAAAAGACAAATGCTATACAGGAAAGGCGATTACCGAATACTCGGAACTTTGGGGTATAGAATTGTCATTTGAAAACATCCAAGAACTATTTTTTGGGCTGCCCATCGGTTACAAAAAAGAAGTCAAGTACCACGTTTTAAGCAACCCGTATGAGTATATTATTTCTACGCATAAAAAGCGTGAACAGAAAAAAAGCGAAAAACGACACAAATCGAATTTAATTTATACTTATGAATTGAATTCGGAAGCAAGCGCCCTGTCTTCTGTGCACATTTACAGTCCAGCTGATTCATTTAAAATTGACATAAAATATGTTGAGTGGCAAGAAAAAGAGGGGAGCCTATACCCCAAAGAGATGAATGTTTCTCTGTTAGGCCCCAAAACGTCAGCTGAAATTAAAATGGTGTTTAATAAGTTAAGAATTAATATACCGAGAAAACTATCGCTAATAATCCCTGAAAATTATGAAACGTGTAATTAATGTTGTTTTATTTTTAGGTCTTTGTTTTAGTGTTCTGTCACAATCAAAAAGTGACAAACTAAAAAGAGAGCAAAAAAAACTTGAAAGTAAGATATCAAACACCAAAAGCTTATTACAAAAGGTCTCGTCAAATAGGGAGGCTTCACTAAATGAATTGAAGCTCATTGAGAATCAAATCAATAGTAGAGAAGCACTGCTAAAAATATTCGACAATCAGGTAAAAATGGCCGATGTCTATATTCAGGAAAAACAAGAAAAAGTGAAAGCATTAACGATCCGAATGGAAAGGTTAAAGGCACAATACAAGGAAATGATTATTAATGCTTACAAGAACAGAAATAAAAATGGTCAAATGATGTTTGTGCTTTCTGCAGATAGTTATTATGAAGCTCAAAAAAGAAACAAATACCTAAAAAGCGTTTCAGCACTTCATAAAAAACAAGCTGCTTTAATTGTACAAGATCAAGCTAAAATCAAAGAGGAAATAGAAGCTATAGAAATTGAAAAAAAGAAAAAGCAAGCAACCTTATCTCAAAAAAGACAGGAACGTGCAGAAATAGAAGTTGACAGAGGTAAAAAACTGGAGGTTCTTGAAAAAATTCAAAAAGAAGAAGGGTTATTGCTTGCAGAAATAAGGAAAAACGAAATAAAAAAACAAGCGATTAAAAAGAAAATAAATGAGGAAATAAGAAGGGAGCTTGCTGAAATTGAGAGAAAAAGAAAGGAAGCAGAAAAACGAAGGTTAGAAGCTGCTCGAAAAAATGGAGAAACCCCAAAAAAGAACACAACGACCCTAAATGATGAATCCTCAGAAGGCAAGATAAGTAGTAAAAAATTCCAAAATAATAGAGGTGCGCTACCTTGGCCAGTAGGAAAAGGCTCAATAACAGAAAAGTATGGTAAAAACCAACACCCTTCGTTGAGCGGTGTATATACGAACAATAACGGTATAGATATATCGTGCCCCACAAATTCTTTAGTGCGAACCATTTTTGAAGGAGAGGTTACAAGCGTGTTTACCATTCCAGGTTCAGGCAAGGTGGTTATTATAAAGCATGGAAATTATCGAACAGTGTATAGCAATTTGAAAGAAACCACAGTATCTAAAGGAGACAAGGTTAAAACAAAACAAAAAATAGGAACGATATTAAATGAGAACAATTCATTAGGGGTGCTTCATTTTGAGCTCCATCTTGTAAGTGGAACAACTACAAAAAGCCTTAACCCTTCTTTATGGATTGATCGTTAGTTAATGGGAGGCTCATTGCTATAATCATTGCACACATTGCCCAAACCGGCACCGCTGCCTTGTCTGTGTCTAGATAATTATTCAAAAAAGCATGAATAAAATAAGAAGATAATGAAACGATAATCCCCATGATTAAGAGTTTAGCATCCCTTTCTTGGTTTGACGTTTCATAGTAGAGTCGAATTGCACAAATAAAGATTGAGGCAACTATCGATATAAAAATCAGAAGCCCCAAGAGACCAGTTTCAGACAAAGCCCCAAGATATTCACTATGCGCATTTCCCATATCCCCAAAGTTGGTTGAAATAATGGTTTGGTTTTGTGGATCCTGAAAGGGCGCATATTCAAAGGCATAAGTCCCAGGGCCAAACCCAGTAATTGGTTTCTTTTTGAACATTTGTACTGCGCAATCCCAACGGTTAATTCTCTCTAAATTTGAGGCATCGGTTGTAACATTTGCGGCACTCTGAATTTTTTCTTCAAAGGCCTCAGTGGTATGCTCATGGGTGTTTTTTGCTAGGACAAGCTGTATATTATCCCATTGAGAATATATTATGAGAGCAAAACCCAAACCAAGCCCCATTAAGAATCGAAAGTTCACTTTAAAATAAACAAGCAGGCCAATTATTGAAGCACAGAGAACACTCAACCAAGCCGCTCGAGTATACGAAAATATTAAACCTATAATCAAGATGACATTTAAAAGAATTAAAATGGCTTTTGATAATGGAGGACTTCCTTTTTGTTTTAGGAGGGCAAGGCTAATGGGAAGACACAGAGCAACAGTTGCTCCATAAATGGTGTGGTCTTTAAAAAATGGCCACATTACCCAATGGCCTTCTTCTTCACCAAAACCATACATGGAATGATGCACTAGCGTAAAACAAACCACCAAACAGCAGGACACAATAAATAACCAAAGAAAAACAATTCTGTTTTCATGTTTCCTAAAGAAGTGTGTTCCAAAGACTAGTAGCGGAATAATAAACCAGAGTTTTGCCAATACAGATTTAAAAGAGATCAAAGGATCCGTGCTCGTGATTGAAGTGAAAACGAGCCAAATAATGTATGAAAGCACGCAAATTATAATTGGATTTCGCCATATCCTTACATCTAAAAAAGGAGTCTTGACTTGTATAAAAAGAAATAAAACCATTAAGCCAAACAATAATGGCTCTGTGGGCAGAAACAAACCTAGACCGTCTGTATACTCTTCAATATTGACAGATAAAGGGGTGAGAAAGGCAATAGACAAAAAGAATTTTTCAGTTTCAAAAATGGCAAGGTATATGAACAGGAGCACAACAGGAAAAAGCCCTAGAGCCTCCAGGCCCATTGAGTTGAAAAAAGCAAACAGAGCCGATAGACACAACGCGCCCAATAATAGGCTGATTTTATTGACGGCAGTCATTCTAAGACTTAAGCTTTAATTCTTTATATCGCTCAATAATTAAAAGGGAGAAGACAATAAAAATAAAAGAGCCAAAAGCAGCAATTATCGTCATAATAATTCTTTGGGGTTGGTCTTTTTTATCAGCCACTTTTGCTTTTTGAACTACAAATTTATGACTAAAGTCCGTAGCAGCATCCGACTCGGCTTGTTCATAAGCAACCTTAAAGTCTTCTAATTTTATAATTTTCTCATTTCTTTTCCTTTCCAAGCCATCGAAAGTTGAACCCAATAACGAGTTAATCTCTATTTTTTGTTGTAACTGAGCTTTTTCATTTGGGTTTTTTGAATCAACCAAAGCCTGAAAAAGCCGAGACCGGACATCTAGAGAAACGACGCCTAACTTAGATAAACTGTCCATTTTATTTAATAGCGTATTGATTTCAGTCTCAAGTTGTTCTTTCTTTCTTTTGGTGATTTTGAATGCGGGAAGCGTTCTTTTACGAATAATATTGTTTTTTACTGTGTCAATTAAGTTGATGATTTCGTTTGCCATTTTTGCGGCAAGCTTTGGGTCTCGATCCAAAACATCAATTTTTATTGATCCAAACCTTGTTCTTTCAAAAGAAAAATGACCCTCATATGCTGTATTTAATTTATCATACTTATTGCCATCACTCTCTTTAATATTATAATGATTCATTAAGTCATACTTCTTCACCATTAAGTCTTTAAGATCTGCCGATTGTAAAATTTGAACCAATTGTTCCGCTTGCTCTTCTTCCCCAAAATCCATTGAAGATGCCTTTGTGTTTCTCTGTTCAGAAAAAGAAACAGAACTTGATGCCGCGGGGAATACTATTGCCGTAGAAAGATACAAGGGCGTAATCAAATACGAAAGCCCAAAAGTTAAAGCGCTTACAACGAATGAAAAAGACAATATTATTTTCCTTTTCCGAAACAAAAATGTCAACAACCGCTCCCTTTCTTCGTTTAAGTTTAAATCATTTTTTTCCATTAGAATCATTTCAGGTTACAAAAATAGGACATATAAACACATATGAAACTCTATTTCTTATAATTTATTTGATTCTTCTTGAAGAGAAATAAAGTTCTTTCATGGAATTTAGATCTATTAAAGACAATGAAAAGGTCAAAAGGAATCCAACAATGAGCTGGAGAAGGATTAAATAATCGCTATTATTAAAATAATGGCTGATACCAAACAACCCGCCTACGAGAGTAGCGAATTTAAGAAACCCAATTATTTTAAGAGGAATTTTGAATTTTACAACGCAATAACAATACTGTAAAATGGCTGTTACTAGCTGCGTGAAAAAGGTTGCGATTGCAGCGCCTAATGCTCCATGTTTTGGTATCAGCCAAAGGTTAATGCAAACATTGGCGATGATACCGCCTAAAGAAATGAAATTCAGAACTTTGAGATTTCCATTCGCCGTTAATAGCGTTCCAAAAATAAAATTCATACATATTGGAAAAAAACCAAGCATTAAAAACTGAAATGGCCCAATTGCTTCTAAATAGTCAGTATAGATTAACCCCAGGATATAAGAGGAGCTGTAGCAGGTGACAAAGATGATAATAACAACACCGCTTAGTAATAAGTTTGCCGAAGTTTTTACCAGCTCTAATACAGCAGGAATGGATTCTTTGAGTTGTTTTGAAAACAAGGGGAATAATAAACCAGCGAAGATCATTCCAAACATATAGAGCGCATCAAGAAGTCTAAACCCTTGAGCGTAAACGCCTGACTCATATGCTCCATTTATGTGAATTCTCTCCAACATAACACCATCTATTCGGGTATACAACAACATTAAAACAATAAGAAGGGCATATGGCCAACTTTTTTTAATGAGTTTAATACTAAAAGAGGGGTCCCAAGAGAAGTAGGGGCGCTTGAGGTGTTTTATTAATAAAATGAAACCCACAATAAGGGTGGTTCCGTAGCAGAAGGTTTGGATCCATATAAACCACTCAATTTGGAGGTTCTTTGGAGCCCAAGGAGAAAACAAAAGAAGACCACCAACGATAATTAAAAGACCACGGTCTAAAACAGAGATAAAAGCATCTGTTTTGAAAAAATGAAAGCCGGCGAAATGACTTCTAAAGTATGCGATAGTTAAAATTAAAAATTGATTTAAAATGAGAAAAGACAATAGAAACATAGGACGCCCTGAATACCCTAAAAAGTAGGCGAGACTAAAGGTGAAAACACTGTATAAGCTAAATAAGACAATTCTAAAGGTGAAAACTCGACCAAAGTATTTTTTTATTTCTTCGGGGTTTTGTGCTAGGTTTTTAGTCGTGTAATTGTTAATTCCAAAATCCAATAGAATATTAAATAAGACCGATAGGTTTAATAAAGAAAAATAGAGGCCATAATTTTCAGGGCCAACTCGGTTTTGAACCGTGGCATCAATTCCAAATAAGGCAATAGGTTTGATTAGCAGATTCAAGAGAACCATTAACACCAAATTCGAAAAGAAAATTCTTTGCATATTATTGCTTTACGAGCAACTTGAACCCGACACCATGCACATTCATTATTTCAATATTGGAATCTTCTTTCAATAGCTTTCTCAGCTTAGCAATGTATACATCCATGCTTCTTCCATTAAAATAATTATCATCTCCCCAAACGGCCCGAAGAGCGGCTTGTCGATCGAGAAGCTCATTTTGATTTTGAACCAATAGACGCAACAGCATGTTTTCTTTAGTGGTTAATTTCTTAACGCCATCATTGAGATGTAGGACACTAAGCTCCGGTTCATATTCTATCTTGCCGACATGTATTTTCTCTTGCACATTTTTTTGATGTAGCTCGGTTCTTTTAAGAATAGCATTAATCCTAGCAAGAAGCTCTTCCATTGAAAAGGGTTTAGTGATGTAATCATCAGCACCGACATCAAACCCCTTAAGCTTATCTTCTTTCATGGATTTCGCAGATAAAAACAACAAAGGAACCTTGCGATCCAAAAGCCGCACTTCTGACCCCAGAGTAAATCCATCCATCTCAGGCATCATTACATCCAAAACAAGCAGATCAAAATGATGCTTCGTGTTGTTAAAAAGTTCGTAGGCTATTTTTCCATTTCTGGCCAACTCAACACCAAAACCTTTGGCTTGAAGGTATGATTTAAGGAGTTTTCCAAGGTTTTCATCATCTTCAGCTAATAATATGTTTTTATTTTCCTTCATTCTTTATTCATTGTTATAACAAATGTTGTGCCTTGACCAAACCGACTCGTTACTTTAATGTCCCAAGAATAGCCATCACAAATCCGCTTTACATAATTTAGTCCCAATCCAAAACCTTTAACATTGTGAATGTTTCCTGTTGGAACCCGGTACAATTTATCAAATATTTTATCGAGATGTTCTTTTTCAATTCCAATTCCTGAATCTGAGATGGTTAAAACGACATTATTTGTATTTTGTTTTATATCAAGAATAATAGCCGCTTTGCTTTCACTATACTTAATCGCATTATCTACCAGGTTTGTAAGGAGGTTTCTGAAATGTAAACGATCACAAAGAGCAACTATTGATTCTTTGTTCTTCTTGAGCTGAATTGAGCAATTTTCGGAACCTACACGAAACAAAGCATTTTCAACGACATTTTGTGCGACCTCGCAAAGATTAACACTGTCCTTTCCCCACTTGATATTTTGTTGCTCTAGCCTTGAGCTTTCAAGTATGCTTTCAACCAGCACTTCGAGCCTACGATTTTCTTGTTTAATCATATCTATGAATGGCGATACGGCATTCACCTTTTTATCTTTATTCACATCGGAGTCTTCAATGGCCTCACAGGCCAATGAAATCGTTGAAATAGGGGTCTTGAATTCATGGGTCATGTTGGAAATAAAACCCGCTTTTAATTCCGACAAGCGTTTTTGTTCTATAATGGTTTTGAACATGAATACAAAAGCAACCAAAACAAGTACAATAACAATAATAGAACCCGCTATTGATAAAGTCATTTCTTTAAGAATAAAACGACCTCTTTGTGGAAAGTTTATTTGTAAATACAAAGGGTCGCTGAATGTGTTGTTGGGGAATAGGGAAACCTTATGAATGGAATCAAAGGGGATAGAAGTTTTGTAATTCTTTGTTGACAATGGAAAAACAACTGGTTTTTGTTCAGTTTGATAAATACAAAAGTTGTAGTTCTTTGGAAGGTGTTCGTTTTTCAATTCAAAAGCAATAATTGAATCAAGAAAAACCACGTCAATTCTCTGTTGTGGGGTTTGTAATATATTTTCCTTGAAAGACTGAACCATCATTTCATTGATGAATTTTGCCTTTTTAAAAATTTGTTGAATGACTTTTTGATTTAGCTCAATTGAAAGGCGACTAGAATCAATAGAGCCCGGAATCACCTTAACCTTTCCTTGAAGGACATCCCTTATTTCCCTGTAGTCTTTGGCTAGAACGCGCTGTTCAGTACTTAATCCACTAATGGAATCAAATGCGCTTCCCTGAATTACCAGATATTCCTCAGGAACACCATTATTAATTATAACAGTATCACTAATTGTAATGTTTTGAGTTGGGATGAGGTTTTCAAATTCTGCCTTTAAGATCTCTTTATATTGCACGCTAAAATCATCATTAACAATGTCGATGTAGCGTCTGTAATCTTCTGCTTTTTCATGACGGAAAGAGATTTTATCTTGAAAAGATTTAATATTGTCATTAAGCTCTTTTGATTTTCGGTCATAAGTGTGATATAGTTGATAGGATTGAACGATGATCAAGCTAATGATTGACAACGCCAGTAAGAAAACAGCTAAACTTATTTTGTTTTTTCTCAACATGATAAACGAAGCTAAATAAAATCAATTCATTCGTGCAGAAAACTTAACCATTTTTAACACGCCAACAACGAGAATCAAATTTTAATAAAGTAAAAGCGCGCTTATTATTTTTTCAATTGTTTAGCTTTGTTGTACAAAACACAAGTATGATTGAAATTCAGAGGATTAAAGAAAATAGAGCAGAGGTTATTGCCGGTTTAAAGAAAAGAGGATTAGATTCTGAAAAAGACATAGAAAAGATCTTAATTGTTGATCAGCAGTGGCGGGACGCGAAAACAGAACATCAAGAAACATCTGCGAACCTGAATACAATTTCAAAAGAGGTGGGAAAACTTTTCAGTTCAGGAGAGCGTAATCAGGCTGAGGTATTGAAAAACCAAAGTGTTGAATTAAAAAAACAAGAGGCCACCCAAAAAACCAGAGTAGAGGAGCTTCAAAACCAACTTTCTAAGGCAATTATGGCTTTGCCAAATATTCTACGACCAGAAGTCCCCTCAGGGAATGATGCAGAGGAGAATGAGCTTATATTTGAATCAGGGAGTAGTCCAACAAAGGAAAGCGCACCCAAAGCCCATTGGGACCTTGCTAAAGAATACCAGCTCATTGATTTTGAACTTGGGGTAAAAGTTACAGGAGCCGGTTTTCCTTTTTATAGGGGAAAAGGGGCGAAGCTACAAAGGGCTTTAATTTCTTTTTTCTTAGAAGAGGCCAGTAATGCGGGCTATGAGGAATTTAGTTCTCCTTTAATGGTCAATGAAGAAAGCGGAATGGGTACTGGACAACTTCCAGATAAAGAGGGAATGATGTATCACGTAGGAGAAGATGATTTGTATCTTATTCCTACCGCAGAAGTTCCTTTAACAAATATGTATAGAAACACCTTGTTGCCCAACGATGATTTTTCAATTAAAATAACGGGACATACACCCTGTTTTAGACGAGAAGCTGGGAGCTATGGAAAAGACGTAAGAGGTTTAAATAGACTTCATCAATTTGAAAAGGTTGAAATAGTAAGAATAGAGAAACCGGAAAATGTTGAATCGGCACTCAAAGAAATGTTGGATCATGTAAAATCTTTATTGGAAAAACTAGGACTACAGTATAGAATATTAAAATTGTGTGGGGGTGACACCGGGTTTGCGGCTTCGATTACGTATGATTTTGAGGTATATTCGGCAGGTCAAGATAAATGGCTCGAAGTGAGCTCTGTATCTCGTTTTGACACCTTTCAGTCCAACAGGCTGAAGCTTCGTTATAAGGATGAAAATAAAAAATCAAAATTATGTCATACCCTAAATGGGTCGGCATTGGCTTTACCTCGAATAGTAGCAGCCCTACTTGAAAATAATCAATCACCCCAAGGAATTAAAATTCCAGAGCCACTGGTTCCATACACTGGATTTAAGATTATTAATTAAATTCAATAGATGCTTAACTTAAGACCCTGAGAATGAGAAAATATATCTTCGTGTTACTTTTATTTAGCATTTCTTGTTCAGATTTAGACAAGGAGAAACAAGAGAAAAGCGTTTTGGTTTTATCAGAACAGATAAAGACTTATAAAAACGAATTTGACGCGATTAAAATAGATAGTATTTCTGCTTTAAAGCTATCCACTTATGATGTTGAACGCAGAGTAAAACAGAATTATTATTCAGATACTTTAGACGTTTTATTCGGACAAAAAATGGATGATTTTAAGAGAATGAGAAGAATGCTCGGCCCTCTCGGAAAAGAACAGATAAGACTAAAAAACAGCATAAATGAGGAGCTTCTTCAGCTCGAAAAACTGCAGTCTGATATATCTAAAGGATATGGAAAAAGGGAGTCATACAATGACTACATTCAATTTGAAAAAAACAAAGTCACTCAAATAAAAGTTCTTTATGATGAATATGTCAAGATGAGGGCACAGTTTTTGGAAATGTATAATGATCTTTATACTGAGCTAGACACCTTTAGTAAAAGTTTAGAAGTCAAACAATCGTTATGAAAAACTACTTAACCGTATTATTTATTGGCCTGTTTTTTTCTGCGTTTTCTCAGTCAGACTCAGATTTACAGCTCGCACAACACTATTATGGTCAAGGATCTTATGATAAGGCTTTGGCGTATTATGAGAAGATATATAATGAATCTCCTTCGCTGGTCATTTTTAAAAAATATTTTGAATGTTTGATAGAAACCAAAGAATATAAAAGAGCAGAAAAAACGCTAAAGAAAGAAATTTCAAAGTCCCCCAATAATGTGGATTTAAACCTTCAGCTTGCTGCCTTTTATTCTGGTCAAGATCAAACGACGAAGTCCAATAAGCTATATTCTGACCTTATTGAAACCCGAAAAGAGTCCCCATCACAATGTATTTCATTATTTAATTCGTTTTTGGTAATGTCTAGGCTAGACCTTGCTCTAGAGGTTTTGACAGGGGCAAAAAAGAAGTTTAAGGGTTACCCGTTCAACTTTCAGGAAGCAGACCTTTATGCTCAAAAACAAGAAAAAGAAAAGATGGTAAACGCATATCTTTCTTTATTGGAAAAACATGAATATTATCAAGAAGCGGTTCAAAAAGCGTTGTTAAGACGTCTTAACCTTGATGACGAGAACACAAAAGAATTCATCTTGCTTAAAGTAGCCCTTTTTGAAAGAGCAAAAAAAGAGAATTCAGGAGTCGTTTTTTCAGAGATGTTAATTTGGCAATATTCACAAATCGATAACTTTTCTGGAGTATTTAATCAAGTAGCGGCCGTTGACATTAGGACAAAAGCCAACGGCGAAAGACTTTTTAACTTTGGAATGGTTTGCCGAGAAAACAAAGACTATGAAACAGCAATTCGTGCTTTTCAGGAGTCAATAACCGTGAGTTCTTCAGAAGATATTCAAATGAAATCTCAGATAGGAATTTTAAACGTAGGCTACATTAAAGTAGCTCAGTTAAAAACCTATTCGACAGAAGAGCTTAAAAAGATAATTAGTCACTATGAGGAAGTTCTCGAAAAAATTACGGCACCAAATTCAAGAACACTCCCTATTATTCTTGAGTACGCAGAGCTCCTTGCGTATCACAATGAAGATCGAGACAAGGCGTTAAAAGTCCTTTCTAATTCCGAAAACTCTCCATTTCTTACAGATATAAAGAAGGCTGAGATTAAAATGCTTATGGCTGATATTGAAGTGATCAATGGTAATGTTTGGGACGCATCATTAATGTATATGCAAATTAGTGAAGGGTTTAATTATGAGACCATTGGCAATCGCGCTAAATTTAAAAATGCTAGAATATTTTATTACGAGGGGGAGTTTGATTTTGCTCAATCTCAACTTGATGTCTTAAAACAATCGACTTCAAAGCTTTTGTCAAATGATGCCATTCAGCTATCTGTAACCATAACGGATAACTACGGATTAGACTCAAACTATATTGCAATGGCTTGGTTCTCAAAAGCAGACTTATTAATAGAACAATTTAAATACCAAGACGCATTTTACTTATTTGATAGCATCCAAAAGAACTACCCTTTTCATGCGCTTGCTGATGAAATACTTTATAAAAGGGCAAAAGCAATGGAAATGCAAGGGAATTGGCAAAGGGCGCTGGGATATTATGAGGATATCCTTAAGTTTCACAAGGACGATATTCTCGCAGATGACGCAATTTTTTACGCTGCGGAAATATTGGAAAACAAGCTGTTTAAAGAACAAGAAGCACTTGAAAAATATAAAGAACTTCTGATGGGATATCCTGCTAGCCTATACGGTCATGAAACCCGAAAAAGAGTAAGAAGACTTCGTGGCGAAAAAGATCGAGATTTAGAGGATGAGTTCTAACGCTTACTTCGGCAAATCCCTAGTAAATGAAGGGATTCCCGTAACGTCCATACCTGTAATGAGCAAATGAATATCATGCGTACCTTCATACGTAAGGACAGACTCTAAATTTGCCATGTGTCTCATCATTGAATATTCACTTGTAATCCCCATCCCTCCGTGAATTTGTCGTGCTTCGCGGGCTATATTCAGAGCGATTTCAACATTGTTTCTTTTAGCCATAGAGATTTGAGCTGTAGTAGCCTTGCCTTCATTTCTAAGCTCTCCAAGCCTAAAGGTTAAGAGTTGTGCTTTTGTGATTTCAGTAATCATTTCTGCCAACTTTTTTTGTATCAATTGAAAACTTCCAATAGGCACATCAAATTGAGTTCTTTCTTTCGAATACCTTAGGGCCTGATCATAACAGTCCATAGCTGCGCCAAGCGCTCCCCAAGCGATTCCAAATCGAGCTGAATCCAAGCAACTTAACGGAGCCCCTAATCCAGACCTTCCAGGTAAAATATTTGATTTTGGCACACGAACATTATCAAAAATCAGCTCCCCTGTAGCGGAAGCCCTCAAAGAAAGCTTTCCGTGCATTTCAGGAGTACTAAAGCCTTCCATTCCTCGCTCTACAATTAAGCCGTGAATCCTTCCCTCTTCACTTTTCGCCCAGACCACGGCAATATCGGCAAAAGGAGAATTTGATATCCACATTTTTGCTCCATTTAAAATAACGTGATCGCCGTCATCTTTAAAGTTCGTTATCATTCCTCCTGGGTTTGATCCATGGTCCGGCTCTGTAAGCCCAAAGCAACCAACCATCTCTCCAGAGGCCAATTTCGGCAAGAATTTTTGTTTATGATCTTCACTTCCATACTTCCAAATGGGGTACATAACTAAAGAAGACTGAACAGACGCAGTAGAACGAAGACCAGAATCACATCGCTCCAATTCCTGCATGATTAATCCATAAGAAATTTGGTCAAGTCCAGGACCTCCATATTCTTCAGGTATGTATGGTCCAAAAGCACCTATTTCTCCCAGTCCGGGTATGAGATGTTTAGGAAAAACAGCTTTTTCGTAAGCGTCGTCAATAATCGGAGAAACCTCTTTTTTGACCCAGGCTCTAGCTGCATCCCTTACCAGCTTGTGTTCATCTGATAATAATTCATCCATCATGTAATAATCTGGATGGTTGTATAAATCTGTTTTCATTAAGTAAAAGCTTTTACGAATGCAAAATTAACAAATAATACAGGGCTTATGTTCTTAATTTCTATTTAATTTTACCCCTGGTCATGTATCAATTATTTAATTTATTTCAGGTTATACAGCTTTATCCAAGGGAGAATGTGCTTAAAAACACCTTATTGGTTCTAATAATGGTGTGTTTGGGTTTTATCGGTTTATCACGATTAATGTCACCCAATCTTTTTAAAATTGTATTCAGAGATTTTTGGTCCAGTAAATTTTACAATGAGTCTTTCAGCAACTCAGAAATCATTTCCCCTGCAGCACACGTATTATTGTCTTTAAACCTATTCATCTCGTTGAATATATGTATGATTGCAGTCCTCCAGGATTCTATTGAATTGGAACGGCTCGCTTCAAGGGTGTTCCTAATGCTTTTTTTCTTTTTTTTAATTCAACAAGCAAGTTTTCGGCTGAGCTCTTTTTTTCTTCAAAACCCGGGCTTGAGAAAAAACATGTCCGTGATCACACATCAGATCTGGAATTTTTTAGGATTGGTTATACTTCTTTTGGCCTTGTTTATTTTGTTGAACGAGCAACATTCTCAGATAATTAAATATATCATATATTTTGCCTTGTTTTTACTGCCTTTTACACGGATTGTAAAAGGCTTAATATATGCAAAATCAAATAATTACGATTGGTTATATATAATTTTGTATCTTTGCACCCTCGAAATACTTCCTCTTGTCGTTTTAGGGAAGATTTTTAGAGAATTATTTTAATGAATTATTGAATTTTAATAAAATAGTTTTGGCAATAAAAACAATACTCGTATCTCAACCTAAACCTCAAAGTAACCGCTCGCCTTATTTTGATCTAGCAGAAAGACAAAGTCTTAAAATAGACTTTATACCTTTTATAAAAGTTGAAGGCGTTAGCCCAAAAGAATTTAGAGACCAAAGAGTTAATCTTGGAGACTTTACAGGCGTTCTACTTACTTCAAAAATAGCAGCGGATCATTTTTTTAGAATGGCCGAAGCAACACGATTTGAAGTGCCAGATTCTATGAAGTATTTTTGTATATCTGAAGCCGTCGCACTCTATTTGCAGAAATATGTGGCATATAGAAAAAGAAAAATATTTTTTGGTAATCAGAACATTCATGATTTGGTCGATATTCTTAAAAAACACAAGTCCGAAAACATTTTACTGCCTTGTACGGATATTTTGAGGGACGTGATTCCAAATACACTAGAGGAGAATAATATTCGTTTTACGAAATCTGTATTGTATCGCACAGTTGCTGCTGATTTATCTGAATTGGAAAATGTGTTTTATGATGTTTTGGTGTTTTTCAGCCCAGGAGGCATTGAATCACTCATTAAAAACTTCCCGGATTTTAAGCAAAATAACACTTTGATCGCTACTTTTGGTGCAACAACCGCAACAGCAGCCACCAAAAATGGTTTGAAACCGAATATTAGGGCCCCGCATCCAAAAGCCCCTTCCATGGTAGGTGCAATAGAGTTTTTCATTAAGGATAACCTCAAGAAAACGAAGTAATAATTTCCTTAATTAATTCACTTACTCCATCTCCAGCGTTTTGGCTTATCCTTGTAAACCCAGACTGACTACTAATTTCTTCGGCTTTGGGATCGATAATCCATTTTTTAGCTTTTTCAGAACAACACAACACGAGGTTCGCTGCAGGATAAACTTGCAAGGAAGAGCCAATTACGATAAAATGAGTGGACTCATTAGCATAGCATGCTGCTTTTGCCATCATAGGGACATCCTCACCAAACCATACCACATGTGGTCTTAACCGGAACCCCTCCGGACACAAATCTTTTATAGTAAGCTCATCCCCATTAATGCGATAATAATTCTTTTCTTGATTTGGCCCTGAAGACTTTGCGTATCGAATATTGCCATGAAGATGTAAAACGTTGCTCGACCCAGCTCTCTCGTGAAGATCGTCAATGTTTTGAGTTATAATCTGAACATCAGCATATTTTTCTAATTCCACGATTGCATAATGTGCGGAATTGGGCTGAGATTGAATAATTTGTTTTCGACGTTGATTATAGAATTCATTAACCAAATCTGAGTTTTTCCTCCAAGCTTCTGGAGTAGCAACATCATGGATGTTGTAATCTTCCCATAAACCATTTGAATCTCGGAATGTTTGTATTCCACTTTCCGCGCTCATACCTGCTCCTGAAAAAACAACAATTTTATTGGACATATTATAATTTATTTAATCATTTCGTAAATTCAGATTTATGTTATAAATTTACAAGACTAAAAAAAAACAAATAATGAAAAAAATTCTACTTTCTGCAATTCTTTGTTCGACTTTATTTGCGAGCAAATCCATTGCACAGCTTCCAGACGGAAGTATCGCCCCGGATTTTACAACGACTGACGTCAACGGGAACACTCACAATTTATATGATTATCTAGACCAGGGGTACTCTGTGGTTATGGATATTAGTGCTACTTGGTGTGGTCCATGTTGGAATTACCATGTAGGAGGAGCCCTTGAAGACCTTTGGGCAAATCATGGTCCTGCAGGTGAACCTGGGGTTTTAGCAAGTACCACTGATGATGTTGTTGTTTTATGGTTTGAAGGAGATGCGGGTACTGCATTAAGCGAACTTACCAACAGTAGCTTAGGAAACTGGTTAGAGCCAAATGGTCAAACAGTTGACTTTCCAATGTGTAACGACGACAATATAGCCCAGTTGTATCAATTGCCTTATTGGCCAATAATTTATACAATATGTCCTAACAGAATCTTAAAAGAGTCTGGTCAGTTGTCTGCAAACGCTCATTATTCTGGAACAGCAAATTGCGAATCAGCAAGTGGTGCGAATAATGGATCTTTATTGGGTTACACTGGTGAAACCATTACATGTGGAGAACCTGTAGCAATGAGTGTAGATCTTCAAAACATGGGTACAGACGCATTAACTTCTGCAACAATTGAAGTTATGGACGGTGGAACATCAGTTTTATCTTACAATTGGTCTGGTAATCTTGCAACGTATGAAATGGAAAGTGTTTCTTTAGGAACAGTGTCTCCAACATCAACTACTACATATTCAATAGAACTATCTGCTGATGATAATGCTTCAGATAATACCGTATCAGCAACAATTAATACGGCTCAAGAGACAGCTGCAACAATGACTGTTGAAGTTTTGACAGATACATATGCTGATGAAATTTGGATGGAATTAACCAATGCAAGCGGTGCGGTTGTATGGTCAGAAGGAAATGAAAACGTACAAGGAAACTATGGAACGGGTCAATTCCCTCCTCCTGCAGATCCATCGAACCCTTTAGCTAACTCTACGGCTTATAGTTGGCCAGTTGCATTGCCTGCGGTTGATTGTTATACATTTACAATTTATGACTACTACGGAGACGGTCTTCAAGAAGGTGGTGGTGGAAGTTGGTCTGTTAAGGACAATAATGGAAACGTTATTCTTTCAGAATCAGCTGTAAACTATGGCGCTATGGATGCAGGATTGGTTAAAAACACAGTAGCATCTCTTGATGAAATGACTGCTCAAAATGTTCAGGTTTATCCTAATCCAGCAACTGATGTTGTAAATATTTCTTTCGAGAATACAAATGACACATACGTTTCAATTATGGATCTTCAAGGAAGAGTTTTGGGAACTCAAGTTGCTTCAGGAGCAAACGGAACTCAAGTTATCTCTTTCTCAACAGAAGGTTTTGCAAAAGGAACTTATGTTGTTTCTGTTAAAGCAAATGGTTTAACTTCAAATTCAAATGTTGTGATTAAATAATCACAAACATTTTTAATATTAAAGGGCGCCGAAGCGCCCTTTTTTTTTGCGTTTAAATTAAAAGGAATATCAATTTAGATTAGACGAACGGAATATCTGATATTATTAGTTTGGAAATAGAACTACTCGCAGAATTAGAAACATTACGTGGGAATAAAGCAGCTCAAGACATAGATGATTTAGTGCCACTTTTCTGGTTTTAAAGTGATAATCCAATGTTGAACCACGGATAATTTATATAGGCTTGGATAAACAAAGGTTATTTCTTCTTCTTCTTTTTCATGTTTTGAATTTTATCACCGCGCCTAATGGGTTTTTTAAACTT
>CAJQPH010000025.1 GCA_905480165.1 uncultured Flavobacteriales bacterium | reverse complement strand
ATAGAATTAGAAATAGGGCAACTTGTTGGAACATAGACTAAAGTTAGTTCATATTACGATAATATCAAAAAGGTAAGTAAAGCGAAGGCATATGCCATTACACCCATAAAGGCCATTTGAATGATGGGCCATTTCCATGATTGAGTTTCTCTTTTTACAACGGCTACTGTTGACATACACTGCATGGCAAAAACGTAAAATACCATTAATGACATTCCTGATGCCAAGGTATAGGTTGGTGTTCCATCTTTTCGTTTTTCTTTCGTCATCGTTTCTCTTAGTTTTTGCTTTTCTTCTCTTTCATCATGAACAGCATATATTGTACTTAAGGAACCCACAAAAACTTCCCTTGCAGCAAAAGAGGTAATAAGCGAAATACCCATTTTCCAGTCATAACCCAATGGTTCAATTACGGGTTCAATTAATTTACCCAAATTACCGATGTAAGAATTTTCAAGCATTATCGATGATTTCATGCTTTGCTGGTCTTCTTTATTTGCCTCTTGGTATTGTGTGCTTTGCATTAAGCTTTGGCTTGACTTTTCAATTTTATCACCTGGTCCATATGAAGCCATAAACCAAAGCACTATCGAAATGGCAAGAATGATTTTACCGGCATCAAATACGAATATTTTAATTTTTTCTAGAACTGTGAAACCAACATTTCTCCACACTGGAGCTTTAAGGTTCGGCAATTCAAGCAAGAGAAAACCTTTGGATTTATTTTTAATGAGAAGTTTAAGAACAAAGGCTGTAAGCAAGGCGCCAATAATACCGAGGAGATAAAGACCAAACAAGACCAATCCCTGAACATTAATAAAACCCATTACATATCTCTCGGGAATGACCAGGGCAATGAGAAGTGTATACACAGGAATTCGGGCGCTACAGCTCATAAGAGGTGCAATCAAAATGGTGATGAGTCTTTCTTTCCAATTGGATATGGTTCTTGTAGACATTACTCCGGGTATTGCGCAGGCCAAGCTTGAAATCAAGGGGACAATACTTTTGCCATTCAAACCCAAAGGCCTCATGATGCGATCCATGATAAAGACAACACGTGACAGGTATCCTGTCTCTTCCAAAATGGCGATAAAGAAAAAGAGTAAGGCAATTTGAGGAATGAATATGAACACGCCTCCAATACCTGGGACAATGCCCTGGCTAATCAGATCATTAATGACTCCAGATGGAAGGGTGCTTGAGGTGAATTCAGATAAGGACAAGAAGCTGCTTTCTATCAAGTCCATGGGGTAGCTTGCAAATGAAAAAATAAACTGGAAAATCACCATTAAAACCATCAAGAAAAACAGATAACCCCATAGTGGATGAACAAAAAACAAATCAAGCTTGCTTGTTTTTTGGGACTTTTCTTTTTTGACGAAAGAAGGTGTCAACTCCTGAATTTTTTGCTTTCGAAGTTCCACTCGTTTTCTCTCAAAATGAGGAGTTGACTCTTCGGTAAGTTCATCCTCAATTAAGAATCTTGTGTTTGCTCTTTTTTTATGTTCGCTGATGGTTTCAATAATCCTGTCTTTACCGATACCAACTCTCGCATTGGTTGAAATTATGGTAATGTCAGGAAAGCATGCTTGTAATTTGTCTAAGTCAATCTGAATCCCCTGCTTTTTAGCCAGATCCCACATGTTCAAGACCAAAACCATGGGGAGCCCCAGGTCATAGAGCTGGGTAAATAAAAATAGATTATTTTCTATCCTCGATGCATCAACAACCGCCATGATGAGGTCTGGGTAATCGGGATTGTTTTTATCCTTTAGAGCCTTAGAAACCACCTCTTCATCGACACTTCTGGGATTCAAGCTGTAAGTTCCAGGAAAGTCAATGATTTCTACTGATTCATTTTCAGTAGTATAAAATCCAGATTTTTTCTCAACGGTTACGCCCGCGAAGTTTCCAATTTTTTGACGCATACCCGTGAGCAGATTAAAGACTGAGCTTTTACCTGTGTTTGGATTTCCGAGTAGCGCAATTTTCATAAGCGTAATACCTAGGATTTAATTTTTTTTACAATTACATGATTTGCTTCTGATTTTCGAATCGATAAAATAAACCCGTTGATATCGATCGCAATAGGATCTCCTAGTGGCGCCACCAATACAATTTGGGTAATTAGCTTTTCAGTTAAGCCCATTTCGATAAGCTTCGTTGCAATAGCTCCGTCTTCAATCTTTGAGATTTCTATTTGCTCTCCAATTTTACAATCCGATAGTCTTACATTCATGACCTACAAAAATAGCTTTGATCTTCGAAAATACCTATACCTCATTAAAGGTATTTGTGTCATTTAACCCCATCACAAATCGAGCTGTGGACCTTGTTTTTTGCTCCAACAGAATTTCTTTTCCAGTAGTGACAAAGTCAATCGTTTGTTGATCGTAATGCCTTATGGTTACCAATTCTAAGTTGGTATTGTACTTGACAATAAAGGATGATTCTAATGCAGATTCAACTTGAGAGATCACATCCATTTTATCATCCATTAAAAAAGAAAAGCTCAAAGCCGAATTCTGCATGATGTTGATGTGGGCGTTTATCCTTGATAGCTTTAGGAAGACATCACTCAGGTTTTCCTCAATCAAAAAGGAAAAATCTTTGGGCATAATAGAAAACAAAACCTGATTTTTTTTAAAAATAAATGACGGAATGGCATCATCATTTTCTGTCCTTTTCTGAATGATTGTGCCTTTCTTTTCAGGGTGAACAAAGGACTTTACATAAAGAGGAATATTCTTGTTTTGAAGGGGTTTTATGGTTTTGGGGTGAATGACACTGGCTCCGTAATATGAAAGCTCAATCGCTTCTTTAAATGAAATCTGCTCTAACTTGATGGTGTCCTCAAAATATTTTGGGTCTGCATTAAGCATTCCTGGAACATCTTTCCATATGATGACTTCTTTTGCATCAGAGGCATAGGCAAAAATCCCTGCTGAATAATCCGATCCTTCTCTGCCCAACGTTGTGGAATCTCCTTCATTATTGCTTCCTACAAAGCCCTGAGAAACGACAACCCTGCTCTCTTTATGTAGCAGATTTAAGCATCCATTAACCTCCTTTTCAGTTAGCGCCCAATCGACATTTGCATTTTGGTAATTGCTATCTGTTTTAATACACGTTTTGGCGTCTAACCAAGAACTTTTTACATCGGATTTTTCTAAACAGTGTTGAATTATTTTTGTTGAAAGCATTTCACCGAAAGGAATAAGTTGATCATATAAATAACTTCGGTTTTCCCTTTCATTTTTATCAAAAAAACTTGTGATTTGCTTGAACAGGGCATTTATAATTTCATTGATCTCTACCAGAGAATCACCTTTAAAAAGATCTTGAATGATGTTTAAATGGAAAGTCTTTAATTCGTTTGTTCTATTTAGATATGCCTCTTTGTCTTTTTTAATAAAAGAATCGAAAATATCTTCCAACTTGTTGGTTGTTTTGCCCATGGCTGAAACTACGATCACCAAATTGAATTGGTCATGTTTTTGAATGATGTCAACAATATTTAATACCGCTTTGGCATCCTTTACTGATGCACCACCAAATTTGAAAACATGTATTACTGAGTTCATTTTAAAAGCTATTAATCAAGAACCTCTGTCAGATCTTGTATGGTTTTTCTAGGTCTTGCATTTTGATATAAAATAGAATAGACACATTCTAAAATAGGCATATCAACATTAAACTCATCTTTTACGATAGACAAAGATTTAACCGCATAATAACCTTCAGCAATCATATTCATTTCCATCTGAGCCGTCTTAATGGAATAACCTTTACCAATCATAAAACCGAAAGAACGATTCCTAGAAAACTTAGAATAGGCCGTTACAAGGAGATCACCTAGATATGCACTTGTTTTGGTATCTCTATGAATCGGGTGAACAGCATCAATAAATTTTTCTATTTCACGAATGGAATTGGAAATCAAAACGGATTGAAAGTTATCTCCATAGCCCAGTCCCGAGGTGATGCCAGCAGCCAAGGCATAAACATTTTTTAAAATTGCTGAAAATTCAGTTCCAAATAAATCATCTGAAATGGCTGTTTTTACATATCGACAAGACAAAACATTGGCAATTCTAGTTGCTTTATCTTGGTCTGAACAAGCTACCGTGAGGTAAGACAGTCTTTCCATGGCTATTTCTTCTGCATGACATGGACCACATATAATCCCTATGTTTTCATACGGCACATTAAATTGCTTGTGAAAATACCTAGCAGGTATCATATTGTATTCAGGAATCATCCCTTTGACTGCAGAAAAAATGATTTTGTTTTTTAGCAAGTCTTTTGGGAGGGCTTCGAAAGTTTTATGGATAAATGCAGAAGGAATGGCGATAATAATAATTTCAGCATTTGTGATCTGCTCAGTAAGGTTTGAGCTTAATTCTATATTTGAGATATCAAAAGATGCAGATTGAAGATAATTTGGATTGTGGGCATACTTTTTTAGGTGAGAAATGGATTCATCGTTTCTCATCCACCACATCAGTTCATTTGTGTTCTCACTAATGAGTTTTGATAATGCGGTTGCCCAGCTACCTCCTCCAACGACAAGAATTCCTGAATTTTCCTTTGAGCGCATACTGCAAAAGTAGTATAAAGTTTAGAAGATATTAATTAGTTGTAATTGATGAGGTCACCCGAATTTAATGCATCTGCAAATGTATCTCTCATTTTTTCAAGTTTTAGCTTAGAATGAGGATCCCCCTCATAGGCACTTGTTTTTAGTTTGTAATAAGTGTCTAATGATTGCCCAAAAAGGTCTTGTTCAAGTTTCCCCTTAATCTCCATGATTTTTGAATTAACACCAATTAAATAGTGCTCAATTTCACCGAGTTTATTGAGTTCTTCTTTATTTAGGTCTGTTTTCTTCAATAAAAAATGATAGTGGGGAAGAAGCTGATTGAGCAATGTAATAAATCGCTCTAATTCTTCATCTAATTCTTTTCTATTTTCCTTAAAATTCTCCATGTTTAAAGGGATACATGAGTAAATATAGTATATTCTTAAAAGTGTTATCCTTTCAAAAATGATTTTAACACCAATCAATTGTTGATATCTCTACTTATCCGATTATTTTTGTCGAACATTTTCATTCATTTATTCGTTTTAAAACAAAAAAATCATGTATCAAAATTTTAGATCTCTACTTATTCTTTTTATTTCGTTTTTCGCATTTGAATTTACGGCATCGTCTCAAGTAGATACCCCACCGTTAAGTCCAGTAGCTACAATCAAGCAGAATGTTGGTTTAAGTGAACTTGAAATCACCTACTCTAGACCATCGAAAAGAGGCCGTCAGGTATTTGGAAATGTGGTATCCTATGACGAAATGTGGAGATTAGGTGCAAATAAAAATTCAACATTTACCACGTCTGATGATTTGTATTTTGGTGCCGACACCTTAAAAAAAGGCACATATGCCATTTTTGCTAAGCCTCAAAAAGATTCTTGGAATGTGGTATTTTATTCTGACTATTCCAACTGGGGAACACCAGATGAATGGGAAGAGTCTAAGGTTATGGTATCGCTGAATCCTACGAAAGTATCACTAAAAAAAAGTGTAGAAACACTAAGTATTTCAATTGACAACATCAAAACAGATGGTGCTGTTTTATCAATATGTTGGGATAGAGAAAAAGTTGAAATGCCTTTTAGTATAGATACAAGATCGAAAGTTGAAGAGAGTATTGCCAAAGTAATGGGTGGACCATCTGCCAACGATTACTACAGTTCAGCAAAGTATTACTATACAAAAGAGCTAGACAAAAAGAAAGCATTGGAATGGATCAATTCAGCTGTCAAAATTCGTGGTGCTTCGGCTTATTGGATGACCAAAATGCAAGCAGAAATTTTAGCATGGAATGGTGATTATTCGAAAGCCATAGAAACAGCCAAGATTTCCATGAAAATGGCTGCATCTAAAGGTAATGATGACTATGTGCGCATGAATGAGGAATCAATCGCGCAATGGCAAAAAATGAAATAACTGGTGTTTTCCAAGTATAAGTACCACTTCCTATTACACTTTATTATTTTCCTGTGGGGTTTCACAGGAATACTTGGAAAGTTGATTCATTTGGATGCCCTGTACATTGTGTGGTATAGGGTAGGGATAGCATCCTTTGTGATCTTGTTGTATTTGCTTTTTGTGAAGTCGAAGTTAACCATTGACAAGAAGCATTTGGGAAAGATAGCCTTGGTTGGCTTGGTAGTCGCAGCACACTGGGTTACTTTTTATACCTCTATTCAATGGTCTACAGCTTCGTTAGGTATTCTTTGTTTGTCTACGACAACACTTCATGTAGCGTGGCTTGAGCCACTCATTATGAAAAAAAAGTTTTCATGGATAGAGTTTTCTCTCGGACTCATTGTTGTTGCAGGAATATATTTTGTTTCTGGAGACTTTTCTAGTCAAGAATATTGGGCAGTTTTAATGGGTTTAATTTCTGCTTTTCTTGCTGGGTTTTTCGCCGTTAGTAATGCCAAATTGGTTGAAGATGTTCCTTCTACTCATATTAGTATGTATGAGTTGGCAATAGGCTTTGTTGGTTTAAGTATTTATTTGGCCATGACCAATAAGATCAACATGTCCATGTTTTCAATGGCGATGTCTGATGTCTACTGGTTATTGTTTTTAGCAGTAGTTTGTACCTCATTTGCTTTCCTTGTTACCATCGACATTGTTAAAAAGTTAGGTGCTTTTACGGTTTCTTTGAGTATAAATCTTGAGCCGGTTTATACCATTATACTCGCTATTTTTATTTTAAAAGAGCACGAGCAATTAGGCTCCAATTTTTACATAGGGTCCCTTCTAATCATTTTGGTGGTGATCGCTAACGGTGTGATTAAAAACTATCAAAAAAGAAAAACTTTGAGGGTTATTAGATAAAATTTAATAGAAAAATTAAAAAATATGGAATACAACAATCTTGGAAAGTCGGGTTTAAAAGTAAGTAGGTTGTCCTTAGGCTCTTGGTTGACCTTTGGGAAGTTGATAGACGATAAGGTCTCCGAAAAACTTATGCATTATGCCTATGATAATGGGGTCAACTTTTTTGATAATGCTGAAATTTATGCTAGAGGTAAGAGTGAAAAAGTGATGGGAAAAATCCTCCATAATAGTGGGTGGTCGAGAGATAGTTTTATTGTTAGCAGCAAAGTGTTTTTTGGTACTGGCGGTCAATGGCCAACTCAAAAAGGATTGAATCGCAAACATGTTTTCGAGGCTTGTCATCAAGCGTTGAAAAGACTACAGGTAGATTACTTGGACCTTTATTTTTGTCATCGACCTGACAAGTCAACACCAATTGAAGAAACAGTATGGGCCATGCATCAGCTTATTATGCAGGGTAAAATATTGTATTGGGGAACCTCTGAGTGGAGTGCTCAAGAAATCATGGAAGCCCACTTTTTTGCCAAGCAGAATCATCTTATAGGTCCAATTGTCGAACAACCAGAATACAATATGTTTGCGCGTAAAAAAGTGGAGGTAGAGTTTGCTCAACTGTATAAAACGGTAGGGTTAGGAACAACAATTTGGTCTCCTTTGGCTAGTGGAATCTTGACTGATAAATATTTGAATAAATTTCCAAAAGGAACAAGGTTGGGAGTTGAGGGATTAGAATGGCTCAAAGAAAAAAACGTAACGGAAGAAAAATTGTCAAAAGTTACCGCACTTAATGAGCTTGCAAATGAATTAGATATGAGCTTGCCTATTATGAGTTTGGCTTGGTGCTTAAAAAATGAGAATGTTTCCACGGTCATTTTAGGAGCTTCTAAAATGAGTCAGCTCAAAGAAAACATAAAGTCCATCGATGTCTTGAGTCAAATGGATGAGAGCGTTATGGAACGAATAGAAAAGATTTTAGAAAACCAACCCGAACATCCAACATTTTAGATGGTCATTGGTTTATTCCTATATTCTTCTCGGATTGGTGATTAGAATTCGTTAATTTTGCAGAACTTTTGAATAGATAAGATGATAAAAACAGATATTATTATAATAGGAGCAGGGCCCGTGGGCTTGTTTACCGTTTTTGAGGCGGGATTGTTGAAGCTTAAGTGTCACCTGATTGATTCTTTGCCCATTCCTGGTGGTCAGTGTGCAGAAATTTATCCAAAAAAACCCATTTATGATATCCCTGGATTCCCTTCCATTCTTGCAGGAGAACTGATAGACAATTTAATGGATCAGGCAGAACCATTCAAGCCTGGATTTACACTAGGAGAAGCTGCTACAGATATTGACAAGCAGGAAGATGGCTCATTCGTTGTTACT
>CAJQPH010000024.1 GCA_905480165.1 uncultured Flavobacteriales bacterium | reverse complement strand
TTTACCATAATCATAAGTAGGTTTTTCAATAGAACCATTCGCCAGTATTTCATTTAACGTTGATTCTGTAAACTCTAATGCTCTATTTCCGTTTCCATAACCATCCACTCTTGTGATTTGAGGAGTCGTGCCATAACCAACTAACTGACCTGTCCCATCTGATTCTGGCATTGGATTGTGAGGGACACCAGGCACACTAGAAATTGCTGTACCATCAAAATTCAAACGAGAAGAAATATATGGCATCCTTTGTCCGTCTAACAATAAAGGGTCATTGGGGTTGTATTCTTTCCATTGATTATATGCGTAAGCCACTGCAACATAATAATAGGTTTTATGATTCACCAAAGTAGGTGATCCTTGGGCAAACAAATCAGTCGTCACCTTAAACGAATGCTGAATCCCAACATTAGAACCGTCTACCATTTCTTCTGGTATTGAGAATCCTAAAGACTCATCAAATGTGAAGTTAATAATTCGATCAATGTCGTTCTTCTTATCACATTGTGCAACAAGTCTTGACTTCTCTGTATCATACAAATCAGCAACTGAAACATCTTCATCTCTCAGCTGAAATATTTGATAACCTTCAAAACGATAAAAACGATCGACAGATGGATCAGCAATATTAATCTCATCTTCCTCTTCATATAATTCTTGATAATTGTTAGAAGATATTGGATTTTCAATTACTAAAACCAATTCATTCTCTAGTTCCTGAATGGTCAATTTTGGTGCGTCAGGAGGAGATAAAATATCAAAACATGCGTCAAACAAAGCCTGCGCTTTTGTATCTGCTTGTTTCATTGCCTCCACAGAAGCCAATAAGCCTCCTTCAGAACTTCTTCCATAAACGATTCCTACAGTAATGTTATTTACTGCACCTGGACGAAGCGTAAAAGGACCTGCTGATTGCACAAATCTACGATCACCATTTGGATTAGCAGGTTTACCTGGAGTAGCTTCAAACCAACCATCAGGCCAATCAGCTGACATATCTTCACCGCCAGTTCCCCAATTCAATGGATCTGATGCACCAGGAAACATGTAATCTGACAATACATCAGATTCGCTACCCGCTCCTAAACCACCATAAAACATCTCAGAACCATTTGCCCACTGACCTTCCATGAATTTGTAATATTCTGTTGCCACATCTGGATCATTATATGGATATAAAGAGGTTGAAGTATAATAAGTAAACCTTCTCATACCAAAACGTTCGTTATCAATCAAATCATCTGAATAACCAGTACCGATACCATTGTATACGATACCATTATTGTTTATAGCATCAGATATTTCAGGGATAACCATTTCATTTGTAATAGAATCCAGGTATGGACCTGGATTATCTAATCCATCTGCGTCTTGATAAGGACCTTCAAAGAAATCACATCCTATCGCTGGAGGGTTTTCTCCATATCCATTTGTTCCACCGTCACTTTGATCAACCAAGTCTCCATTGTAGGTGTAACCTAAACCTCTTGAAACATCACATCCAACTTAATCATCAGAATAGTTTCCTATATCACAATCTAAATACTGTGAAAAATAAGTATCATATAATGTCTGAGTACCCCTGTTAATTAATTCATAATTGTAAAAAGTCATTAGGTTCACTTCATCATTCGTAGCAAAAGAAAATGCTTGAGCTCTAATTTCCATCCCAATTGGATCTCCTGTCGTCTCCGTATGAATATTTCCTTTGTCATTGAAAACCCACCAATGCGTTTCATCACCATATAGAGTTACTCTTCTATCTACTTGACATAAAACATCATCCCTTCCTAATATATCGTCGTACCAAGGATGATCACCATTGTCAGGATTATAATTTCCATCCTCATCTCGATCATAATAGGGAGCTAAAAAATAATCTTGACCTCGAGAAACATCTCCATGAGCTGGCCAACCGTATATTCTTTTTAACACGTCATTAGACGGTGCTTCAATATCATCACATCCTTCGGTTGCTATCCCCGCGTTACACTCAAACCAAATATTGAAAGCAACAACTTCTGCCTTTCGTATCGTGTAAAATTTATCGTAAGCCTGACACTGATCAGGATCAATGTTGGCTTCACCAAAATCACGTCGGGCACCGTCTCCAACTGGATATAATGGATTATAGTCTCCAGTGCCTGGGTTAACAGTTAAAGGACCTGCCCAAAAATCATTACCCGATCTGTAGCGCAAAGCTGCGAGTTTAAGCTGTCCATTTACATCTGTTCCTCCCATCCATAAAGCTCCTGCATAAATAGCAAATAAATTACTTCCTTTCGGCACCTCATATGCTGGTGTACCTTCTTGCCTGTTTTGGAACATACTACCCCCTTGCTCAATAAATGCGCTTACATCATTGAATTCCATTGTGAGTTTAGCTGTTGCCGGACTACAGTTTGCTCCTTTAGGAGTTTCATCTCCACCACCCTTTTTGTCATTTGGGCCAAGATAAGCTAATCCGTTAAGCGTTATACTTAAACCTATAATTGTTGCAAAAAACTGCTTTTTCATATTTGTAACGTTTAAACCGTTTATTTCTAAAATTTCCTTAAAAATCAAATTTCACTCCCAATCGTATTGTTCTAGGCGAACTGATATTGTAAGGATTTTGAATTTTCATTGAATAATAATCTCTAAATGCTTGTTCATCAATTTGATTCTGAATAGAAGACTGACTTGATGCCGCAGCAAGATATCCATCATCATTCCAGTTACCCGTAGCTCTATAAACATTCAAAATATTGAACTGATTAAGAAGATTGGTAACCCTAACATATATATTTAAAAAGGCTCTTTTCTTTTTATCTTCATTAGACCCAAATTCCAAATTGAATGTACGGTCTATTTGTAAATCTAGACGATAAGCCCATGGAAGCCTAGAACCATTTAAGGTTCCATTAAGACCTGCATTTAAATTCCCAATTGCTTCATCAGTAATAAACGTTTGATTCGAGTATGGAGATCCTGAATAAATATTAGAGAATATGTTCAATCCTGTATTTTCTAAAACTCTCATTTTTCCCAACATTGGACCGTTGTAATCCTCGCCACTGCCATAGCGATAGTCAAAAGTTATTGCGATAGCATGTCTTTGGTCATATGAATAAGGGAAAATATTTCTTAAGTTAGGAAGACCTGCATTAATTAAACCAGCCGCAGAGGTTGCGTCTGATCCTGTGCCTTCAGCAAACTGAAGTGTGTAATTCGCAGTCATTCTTAAGTTCCCTGTACGTCTCAAGTCATATGCAATTGTCAAACCTTTAATGGTACCAAAATCTCTATTTCCATATGTCCTGTAGGTCGCAGGATGAGCTTGAAAAACATTGATTAATTGAACGTTATTTCTTTGCTCTCTATAAAAAGCTGAAATTTTAAGTGATGATGTTCTTCCCAACACTTGTTGGAAACCTAACTCATAATCAACAGTTGTCTCTGGCTTCAAGTTCGCATTACTAATGATTGCGCTTCTTGAATTGATAAACTGGTATTCGAAAGGATCAAATCTATAACCTGATGTTGGTCTTTTAGTGAGTATATCATAATGAGCAAAGAACGATGCTTCTTCTGATATTGGAAAAGAAAATGCTACACGAGGCATAAAATTAATTTGTGCTTTGTAATCTTCAAAGGCACTTTCATCAGGCGTTTCCTGACCTGGGTTTAGTAACCATGGTGCAATACCAGCAGATCCAGCTATTGGTTCAGGGTCTTCAACTGGAGTTCCATCAGCATTAAACCAATTCATTCCTGTTCTAAATCCATTAATGGAAGATGGGTCGTTGACATCATCAACGTAAACCACATAATCATCACCCATACTTTCTGGTAAATTCACCCATTCATACTGGGTTGGATCACTTGCTTTTAAGGCCTCTGCCTCTGCAACTGTTCTCGCATTAAAGAATAGATAAGGGTCTTTCAATACCGGCTGGTTAGCGTCAAATACATCAACACGAACACCAACATTAAATACGATATCATTAAATGCAAACTTATCCATGATATAACCGGCCATATAAATTGGTTGAAAAGCTCCAACAAATCTTCTAAAGTTACCGTTTTCGTCATATTCATTAAAATATTCATTAATATCAGTAATGCCCTTCACCTTCTTACCAGTATGGTCATACCCCCAATAGGAAACAAAAGAATTTCCACTATTCAAGAGCTCATCTGGAGAAAACATATCAAATTGAAGAAGATTTGGGTCGTATTGATCGATATCAATGAAATAATCACCATCAACAGCAATACCTTCCAATTTTTGTCTCAAATTATAATCAAAAAATGATTGATTGTCATTCTCACGCTGACCTCCATATATCCCTGTACCTGAAGTGTAAGCATACCCTGAATTTAATCTATCATAGGTGATCGACTTGAAAGATCCAGAATCAGCGATAACTCCTGAATTTAAATCTAACTCAGTAATATGAAAGTTCGTAAGCTGTCGAGCGATTGTCCAAATACCTATTGGACCATTACCGCCGCCGCCGGTAGTTGTACCATTGGTCCAACCTCTATCTATTCTTTGTTCGTACTCAAAACCCAAAGAAATTGAATGGTCACCTATAACAACCGAACCTGCTCCTGTAACCCTAAACTGATCATTTTCAGACTTATAAAACCCATTGTATGGTGTACCGATGTTACTCCACATTCCATACACGGATTCAGGAGTGTCTCCATTTCTTAAGGCATTACCTTGATTGATTTGCGTCAAGTTTTCATAATGTCCTATTGGCGCGCCTTCATAAATATCATAGTATTGACTTGTTATTGCAGCGAGTGCACTATTTGTTTCAGACGGACTAAAATCAACTTCTACATCCTTAAAACCATTATGCACATATGTATTTGTCTCTGAATTGTACTCATATGACGGCCTTCTAGTTGTTGTATAATAACCTACATGTCCATAATTGAACATGTTGTATTGGTGTTTTGGATCATAAAAGTCTCTTGTCGATTTTGAATAATCGACCATCAAGTTGTAATTCGCTGATTTTATCTTCGAACTACTTCCTTCCTGAGAGTTGTTAAATCGTTGCGTAAAGCGACCAAATACTCTATAATCTAGATTGTTATATTCACCAAAGTTTCCGAAATTCAAAAGAGAACCATTTCTACCCCAATTTGTACCTGTTGAATAATTCAATGAACCTCCAAACTGCAAATTTACGGAAGGACCTGTGTTCACATCTATTTTTGCCTGAGCTGAAACAACCCTATTTCTTGCATTCATTCTCCATGGTGTCGTTTCAAAATCAGAACTGGTTAAAAATAATGCATTGTGAAAAGTTCCAAATCCTGATGAATTTGGTCTCAATGGATTTGCTAACAAGTCGTCTCTTACATCTTTTTTAATTCTTGAACTCCCTCCTGATAAAGGTCTGCTATCTAGTCTATCCGTATAATTGGCAGAAATTAAAAATCCTAAAATTGGTTTTGTTTTATTCCCGGCTGAATCTCTTTTCATAAGTAAAGGGCCCGAAAGCATTCCTTCAAAAAGATTATAACCGTATTGATCTAGACCTATAACTTTTCCATCATAACCATCCGGATCAGCACCATTAATATATATTCCTGATGAAACCGCCTCAACGCTTCCAAAATATGTTGCAGAAGGACCCCTGGTTGTAATTGAGATAATTCCACCTGTTACATCTCCATAATTTGCAGGAACACCACCAGTAATAACTGCAACTTCCTCAAGAGCAGATTTCGGGATATTTGACGATCCCCTGACTTTAATTCCATCAATGTAAAAATAAGTAGCATCAGATCTAGAACCTCTTACTGATATAGCTCCTGTTCCTTCATTCGAATTTACTCCACCAACGGATTGTGCAACTCCCGCCGCTGATCTTACAGGTAATCTAGATATATCTTCTCTTGTAACCGTTGCGCCAGAAGCACCTCCATCTTTATCAATTAAAGGCACCTTGTAAGCAATAACAACCGTTTCATCTATATCCTGAACATCCTTGGGTTTACTTAAGAGAATGTTATCTAAAAAAGTAATCTTATCTGATGATATTAGAACTGCCGTGATTTCTTGTGGCTGATACCCCTCTGCATTCCGAATTTCAACTAAGTATGATCCAGGTTGAATGGCATTAATTTGAAATTTACCGTCAAAGTCAGTTAATGCTTTTCCTTTAATTGTCCCATTTTGTTTGATGAGAACCTTACTGTAAGGCAATGCCTCTTTTGAACCATCGTCTCTAACCGTACCTTTCAATGTTCCTAAACCCGACTGTGAAAACGAGTAAGAACCTACTAATAAGAACGTTAAGAGGATATAATGTAACTTTTTTATCATAATATATATGAGTTAGTTTAAAATTCAATCATTTCAAGAGGGTAAATATAAAAAAAAACACCGTTATTAAAGAATTGTTAAAAATATTTAAATTGTTTTATTTAAGACTCGGAGAGTAAGATTATTAAATTACAATATAATTAGCATTTTTACAAAAAATAAAAGGTGATTTTTTTTAATAGACTTCATATTAAATTTGGAATAATACAGAAAAAAAATGTTGACTGTAATTCCTGGATGCTTGATAATGAGATCGTTGAATCTAAGAAAATACAGAGTCTTAAAAGAAAGAATGAATTCACTGGTATTCGGCAACTTAGAAATGAATTGCTACCAAAGAAAGAGATCATATACAGCTCCTCTGGAAAGCCATCATTAATTGACGATACAACACAGCTTTCAATTAGTCATTCGTCTCAAAGTATTTGTGTTGCAATTTCTGATTCCCCATTGGGAATTGACATAGAAAAAATAGATGATAGAATACTTAAAGTGAGAGCCAAGTTTGTGAATTGTGAAGAAAAACAGTTTTACGCTTATGACTCCATTGAAGATCTTACTATTCTTTGGACTATTAAAGAATCCATTTATAAACTACTTGACATCAGCGGAATAAGCTTTTTAGATGACATTCAAATAATTGAAAGAAACAGAGGTGAACACACGTGTTTGGTGCAAGTAAATGGGATGCGAAAAACATATACTCTTAAGCATGAAAAAATCAAGAATGAAATATTAACCTACAACATCAACTAAAATGGACGTGTTAAAATTCTTAAATGGGTTAAAAAATGGAATCGCTATTCTCATTGATCCAGATAAATTCTCATCAAAAGATGAACTACGCATTTACTTAGACAAAGTGTCCTTTGCCAACCCCGACATAGTATTTATTGGAGGAAGTACCGTGTCTAAAATAGATTTTCAAAATTGTGTTGAACTTTCTAAAGAAAAAATAAAAGCTCCAATTGTGATTTTCCCTGGGGCTTCTCATCAATTGTCAGAACATGCTGATGCCATATTGTTTCTTTCTTTGATTTCTGGTAGAAATCCAGACTATTTGATAGGTCATCATATTGCTGCCGTTTCAGAACTCGAAAAAATGAACCTTCAGATCATACCGACTTCCTACATGTTAGTTGATGGAGGTAAAAAATCTTCTGTCGAATACATTTCAAATACAAACCCGATACCAAAAGATGCTTTTTCAATCGCTAGAAAAACGGCTTTAGCAGGGAAGTATCTTGGGCATAAGATCTTATATGCTGACGCAGGGAGTGGTGCGATGGAGCACATTTCAAAAGAAATGATAACCATCCTTTCAGAAACAAATTCTCCATTAATAGTAGGTGGAGGAATTAGAAGTATTGAGCAAATAAGAAGCGCCCACCAAGCCGGTGCGCAGGTAGTGGTTATCGGAAACAAAGTCGAAGAAGACATCAACTTCTTGTTAGACATAAAAAATTACAGCTTAAACTTGGGCCTTTAAACTGAGGTCGAGACTCTTGACTGAATGCGTTAATGCCCCAACAGAAATGAAATTCACCCCTGTCTCAGCATACTCAACAATAGTTTCATCGGTTATTCCTCCAGATGCTTCTGTTTCATAATTGTCTGGAACCATATCGAGGGCGTGGACAATTTCTTTTGGAGAAAAATTGTCTAACATGATTCTATCAACTCCCCCTTCCTTTATCACCTCGCTCAATTCGTCTGTTGACCGAACTTCTATTTCGATTTTCAGTTGTTTTTTCTGGTTAGACAGATAGGAATTCGCCTTTCTAATGGCATTAGAGATGCCGCCAGCATAATCGACATGGTTGTCTTTTATCATAATCATGTCGTACAATCCAAACCTATGGTTTCCACCACCACCAATTTCAACTGCTTCTTTTTCAATCAATCGAATCCCTGGAGTAGTCTTTCTTGTATCCAGCAAAACAGCCTGAGTATGAGATATTTGATCCACCATTTGGCGCGTTTTTGTTGCAATACCACTCATCCGTTGCATTACATTTAGAACCAATCTTTCTGTACTCAATATGGATCGAGCGGAACCTTTTAAAGTAAAAGCGATATCACCTTTCGATACATATTCTCCATCCTTTTTTAAAACATCTATTTGCAATGAAGGATCATAAATTTCAAAAATCCTTTTGGCCACTCTAATTCCAGCAAGAACCCCGTCCTCCCTTACCTCAAGACGTGCATTCCCTCTTTCATTTTCCGCGATACATGAGAGCGAAGTATGGTCACCATCTCTTATATCTTCTTTAAGTGCAATTTCTATAAACTCATCTAACATAGATACAAATATAGAGGAATGAATAAATTGTGAATATTAGTTCTAATTTTATTGCATGAATTCTTTAAGTGATGAAATCATAAATTCATTAAAAGTACTTCCTTCAAACCCTGGGGTGTATCAATTTATTGACTCGAACGGAGACATCATATATATAGGAAAAGCAAAAAACTTAAAAAACAGAGTGCAATCCTATTTTAGAGGTCAGCATGAACATTTCAAAACAAAAGTTCTCGTTAAATCTATATGTAAAATTGACTACCATGTCGTTGATTCAGAAACAGATGCTCTACTATTAGAAAACAATTTAATAAAAACACATCAACCGAAATACAATGTTTTACTTAAAGATGATAAAACATATCCATGGATTGAAGTAATTAAAGAACCTTTTCCTCGCGTTCAGACAACACGCAACAAAAGCAATAAAGACTCTTTATATTTTGGGCCATTTCCCAATATTCGAAATATGAATATTATGTTCAAGCTCATTAGTGATTTGTTTTATGTAAGAAGTTGTTCTCTCGATTTAAGTCCTGAAAAAATCAATAAAAAGAATTATTCTGTTTGTCTAGAGTTTCATATTGGGAATTGCAAAGGACCATGCGAAGGTTTTCAATCCATGGCTGATTATGATGACATGATTGAAAAAATCACCATGCTTCTTGAAGGAAAAACTTCCTCATTAATCAGGATACTGAAGAACCAAATGAAAACACTTTCATCGAATTATGAATTCGAAGAAGCAGAAAAAATAAAAAGAACCATTGATGGCCTCAATCAATACCGAACAAAATCGATAATAGTTTCTGAAGTTCATGACTTAGATGTATTGACTGTAGAGGATATTGATGAGGTCTTCTATTTTAACTACATGTTAATTAAGGGAGGCGCAATAATGAATGTCTACAATCAAAAGATTGCTAAAAAACTCAATGAAGACGCTCAAGACTTTGTTGTTTTAAATACTTCTATTTTAAAAGAAAAATTTGGATCAAATAACAAGATCGTAGTTTCCAATATCAAAATAAACTCATCATTTCAGGACTTTGGCTTTATTACACCTCAAAAAGGTGATAAAAAAACATTGCTCAATCTTTCCTTGAATAATATCAAGCACTACATAAATAATGAAAAGAAAAAATCAATTCTTTTCAAAACTAAAAATCATCAATCCAGAATCCTAGATACCATTAAAAAAGATTTTAAACTAAAGAATATCCCCAACCATATGGAGTGTTTCGATAATTCAAACCTGCAGGGAACTAATGCCGTCTCGGCATGTGTAGTTTTTAAAAAAGGAAAACCCTCAAAAAAAGACTATCGCCATTTTAATGTAAAGACCGTTAGCGGACCCGACGATTTCGAAACCATGAAAGAAGTTGTTTTTCGCAGGTACAAAAGACTACTTTCTGAAAACAAGAAACTCCCAGAACTTATTATCATCGATGGTGGCAAAGGGCAGCTTAGTTCGGCGCTTGAAGCACTTGAAGCCCTAAACCTTATAGGGAAAATAGCGATTGTTGGCATTGCCAAAAGATTAGAGGAGATTTTTTTTCCAGGAGACAAACACCCCCTCTACTTAGATAAACGGAGTGAAAGTTTAAAAGTGATTCAACACATGCGAAATGAAGCACACAGATTTAGTATAACGCATCACAGAAACAAGAGGAGTAAAAACGCATTACATTCCTCCCTTGAAGATATTGAAGGAATTGGAACTAAAACCAAAGAGGTATTATACAATACCTTCAAAACCCTGGAGGGGATTCGAGAAGCTGAAATCAGCAAACTGACGGAAGCCGTCGGTCCCTCAAAAGCTCAACTGATCATCAATCATTTTACGGCTTCCTAAAGCTTATAAAATGGCATTGAAGAAGCCGAGGTTTCTCCACTAAGTTTTATGGTGTAAGACCCTTGAGAAAGGCCTTTCGTGTCTAATATCAAGTTGTTATTCCCTTCATTTGCATAGATTATCATCGTCTCAATGAGTTTACCCCTAACATCAATAATTTGTGCATACATCTTTTGAGCGTTCTTAAGGTCAAAAACAACAGAAACATCAGCATCCGATGGATTTGGATACAGATTCATATTGAAATCTTCACGCATTTCATTCAATCCAACTATAATATCGTCGGAAGAACTCCCTTCGTACAAGTTAATGTCATCAAGGTAAAAATTGTTTCCTCCTTCACCCTCAAATTTAAAACGCATTCTAAAATTATCTACGAAATAATCAGAAAAAACATTACCCATATGAATTGTCGTCCAGTCTTCTTGAGAACTCGGCTCCCAAAAAGAGGTCGAAACTTCACTAGAAAGGGAATTCCCTCCTAATGTTTTCCTTTGCGCCCAATTCTCACCACAATCTTTTGAAATAAATACTTTTAAGAATTCGTAGTTAGAAGATGATCGTTTACGATACGCATATCTAAAACTCAAGGTAACTTGTCCCGTCTCGGGAACACTAGAAATGTCTATCGGTGCTGAAATCAATTCATCAACATTTGATGGTTGCTGTCCATAATTCAACAACTTGACACATTTATTACCAGTGTGTCCAAATGCTGTTTGCATACTGAATGCATTATTATTATTAAGGTTTATCACTTCCCAGTTTGTCAAGTTATCAAGAGTTGTATATGACTCAAACCCTTCCCAAAAAGGTAAAACTGCTGCTGCTGGTAGAACTCGAATATAATTGTCTTTGGTTTCAATATCAGATGAAGCACCATCAGAAGAATTTAACTTAATTGTATATAAGCCTTCATTATTAAACATGATGCTTGGGTTTTGAGAATTGGCATCCGTCCCATTGGTATAAGACCAACCTGTAGATGGTGTTATGGTCCAAAGCCAACTCGAAACGGCATTAAAGGAGTCATCTGTAAATAAAACTTCATTTCCAGCACATATTGTGGTCCGATCCGCATCAAATTCTGCTTCACAAAGAACCAATACTCCTGTAGCACCCGTAGCATTTAAATTACTTGTTTTCCACAAATTAGATCTACCCGTACTTGAAACCTGAAGAGCCGCCCTCATTCTTGCAACTTGTCCGGCCGTAAACATTTTAGAACAATAAGAGTAATCCATGTAATTTTCGACATTATCGCGTATGTCAAAACCCCAATAAGCATTATCTCCATTACAAGAGTTAGAATTCACATTACAAGAGGTTACACCGATACATTCGGGAGTGTCCTGAACATCATCATCAGTATTACAATTACTCGGTAAATTAGGATTGTTAGTACCACCCCAAGGATGAGACAAATTCAACCAGTGTCCAACTTCATGGGTTAGTGTACGACTCGCCCCTATGCCACCCGTTCCGATTGAACCCACATAATTGTGTAGGACCCAAATACCGTTAGTCATGCTGTTGGCATTCCAAGTACCAGGATTGTAAGTATAACCTGCCGCTCCTCCAATTTCACCACAAACAAAAATATTTAGATATTTATTTCCTGCCCAAGATTGATTATACACATCGTTTCCTTGAATGATTGCACCAACCTGACTTCCCCCATCGTCTCCTTGATAACTCAGTGGAGAATTCGTTCTGGTGATTCCTTTAAAACAATTACCATTAGGAGCTTTTGTGGCAAGAACAAATTCAATTTCAACATCGGAAGGGAAATCGATAAAGTCTGGATGCACATTCGCAGTGTCTGCATTTTGCTTTCTGTAATCCCTGTTCAAAATGGACATCGCATCATAAATTTGTTCATCTGAAATGTTTTCTAAACCTTCGCTGTGCAGGACATGAAAAACAACTGGAATTTTATAAATCGTACCTTTTTGAATAGGTTCTTTTAGCCTTTGCTGAAACTCTATTTCACCCGGCTTATTCATTTCTATGAAGTCCTGATTCTTTCTAAGTTTAGCCATTTTAACATGTTGGTGACAATATTCAATATTTTCTCCATCACGCGCGTTGGTAGGGTCGAATTTTTTGGTGTCTTGGGCGATACTGTGTAATGAGGAAATTAAGAATGAACACAGTAATAAAAATGATATTTTCATGTATTTTAGTTTTCTTTTAAACGTTTTTTTTTGGTAAAGGTTTGCTAAAATAAACAATAATAGTTTTCAAAAAAATAAATAAGGGTATTCCTTACTGCTGAAAAAAATTAGAAATGCTGATTGATTATTGCGTATTTCTTATTAAAATTCCACAAATAGTTACATTTGTGTATGAAATCAAGAAAAGCAATTGATACGCTTTCAATAGCGACAAAACTAGTACTCCCAAATGACACCAACACCATTGGTAATTTGTTTGGAGGCGAGCTCCTCGCCTGGATGGATGTTATAGCCAGCGTATCTGCTCACAGGCACTGCAGAAGAGTTGTTGTTACGGCCTCAGTAAATCATGTTTCATTTAAAAAACCCATAAAAGAGGCTTCCATAGTTACCTTGGAAGCAAAAGTTTCTAGGTCTTTTTATTCGTCAATGGAGATTATTATCGATGTATATGTAGAAGATCGAGTTACTGGAGAAAAAGTAAAATGTAATGATGCCATTTATACTTTTGTGGCAGTTGATCAAAATGGAGGTCCTATTCAAGTCCCTGAACTTTTGCCAGAAACGAAGGAGGAGAAAGAACGATTTGAGGCAGCTTTGAGAAGAAAGCAGTTAAGTCTGATTTTAGCTGGAAAGTTAAAACCCAATGAAGCTTCTGAACTTAAAAAACTATTTTTAGAAAATCAATAATCATTATGAGTAAATTTCAAAACCTTATAGATGCCTATGGTGTTAGCCATAAAAATAAAACGAATAAGTTAATTCACTGGGTTTGTGTTCCAGCAATCTTCTTTAGTATTGTAGGTCTTGTATCCGTCATTCCTTTTCCTTGGGAAGCAGATATCACAGATAATATTAGGTTAAATTGGTCACTTTTCGCTCTTGGGTTAGTGTTGTTGTATTATCTCTCTCTTTCCATTTCCATTTCTATTGGAATGACTCTGTTTTCTTTAGTTTGCATTTACCTCTGTGGACTGCTTAATACTTTTGAATCTCCTCTTTTGATTTATTTGGGCGTTTTTGCAGTAAGCTGGGTGTTTCAATTCATTGGACATCATATTGAAGGGAAAAAACCATCGTTCCTGCAAGACATTCAATTTCTACTTATCGGACCTGCATGGCTGATGCATTTTATTTACAAAAAACTCAACATTCGTTACTAATGAAGCTTCTATATTTATTTCTTTTCTTAGGTTTTCATGGTTATTCTCAATCCCCTCATGGCGATTGGTATTCGACATTAAGAGCAGCTGACCTCCCATTGGTTTTTCATATCCAAAAGAATGGAAAGAAGACGATCATAACCGTAGATTCTCCTAAGCAAAAAGCATACGATATGCCTGCTGAAATAACCCTTTTAAAAGGCAATCAAATTAAAGTGGAAATGAAAAACATTGGAGTCACTTATGAAGGGACTTATTATCCAGACTCTATTTCAGGCATTTTTCAACAAGGGGCAATCGTAGAAAATATGACCTTTTTCAATCAACTTAAAGAACCAGAAAAGCCTCGCCGACCTCAAAACCCAAAGCCTCCATATAATTATAATAGTGAAGATGTGACTTTTCCACATCTAAAAGACTCCTTCTATCTTGCGGGTACAATTACCATCCCAAAAAGACAATTACCATCACCTGCAATTGTTTTAGTTAGTGGAAGTGGGCCTCAAAATAGAGATGAAGAAATGATGGGACACAGACCATTTTGGGTTCTGGCAGATTATCTAACCAATTTAGGATATGCTGTTCTTAGATACGACGATCGTGGCACATACAACTCTCAAGGAAGGTTTAGTTCAGCTACAACGCTCGACTTTGCAAGTGATGCCGAATCCGCAGTTAATTATTTGCGAAATCGTAATGATATCGACCCAAATAAGATTGTAATTATGGGGCATAGTGAAGGTGGTCTGATTGCTAATATTCTTGGTGCAAGAATCGACAACCTTTCAGGGATCGTTTCTCTCGCAGGCACCTCAATTAGAGGCGATTCCATTCTAGATATTCAAACAAGACTATTGGCGCAAAGCATTGGAGAAAAAGAATCTCAAATGGAATTAACACATGAATACAACGAAGCGGTATGGAATGCTGTGATTTCTGCTTCTTCCATGAAAGATTTGGAAAACAATTTAGAATTAATCTCGAAAAAATATGTTAAGCGATTAATGAAAAAAGGTTTTATTAAAAGAAGTGAAAAAGCGGATGTTATAAAATCAGTGGAACAAACTATACTCAATCCGTGGATGTACGAGTTTATAAAATATTCACCAAGTAAAGATATCCCAAATATCATGTGCCATGTATTGGTTCTAATTGGATCAAAAGACATTCAAGTGACAAGTAAGGAAAACATTGCAGGGTACAAAAATCTTTTACCCCAAAACGGAAAGCTCCAAACCATAAAGGAATTAAAAGGATTGAACCACTTGTTTCAAAAATGTACTACTTGTACCGTTAGTGAATATGGTCAACTCGAAGAAACATTTTCAATGGATGCCATGGAGGAGATACGTGATTTTCTGCAAGAAATTTGGAAGTAACTAGCCGATCGCTTTTATGATTTCATCTGGCTCATGAGCCATGCATTTAAAATGACCTTTTGGGCATTTATCATATCCGATTTTAGAACAAGGCCTACAGTTCAGTCCCTTGTTTTCAATAATGACATCATTCTTATTGGTCATTTTTCTGTATGGATACATGCCAAACTTTGGCGTTGTGTTTCCCCAAATACTTATAATATCAAGATCAAAGAATGATGCAATATGCATCAACCCTGTATCTCCAGTAATGAGCTTAGCTGATTGTTGAAGGATACTCGCAGATTGTAGAATGTTATAGCTCCCTGCACAATTTACAATGGTCTTGTTTTTAAAAGCGTCTTGAAGTTTTGACCCAATTTCAGCGTCATTTGAATCTCCTAATAAAGCAATTGGGATATTAATTTGATCTATGACTTTTACCAAAACAGAATATGGGATTTTTTTGGTGTTAAATTTTGCGCCTAAGGCTATGCAGTAGAACTTATTGGGAACTGCATCAAATATTTTTTTTAATTGGACCTGGTCGTTTATAGGCACGGAAAATGGGCTTCGAGTGATTGATTTGTTTAATCCTAAGGATTTTAGGGTCTCAAAATAACGATCTACGATATGAATTTCAGGAAGAACGTCGATTTTTAAAGAGGTAAATAATTTTTTTCTAAAGTTTAATTTTTTGAACCTGACAATCTTTTTAGCGTTCATGGCAGAAACTGAAATACTTCGAATATTCTTATGAAGGTCTATAATCAAATCAAATTTGTGATCTTTAATCCATTTTCTCGTAGCACTCAATGAGCCATTATGAGCATGTGAAAGATCAATATCTTTATTAGCAGATAACAGATGGATAAAAGTGTTTTTTGAAAGATAAGAGATATGGGATTTTGGATACTTTTCTTTGAGGGCAGTAACTACCGGAAAGGTTAACACGATATCTCCTATCGAGCTAAAGCGTATAAATAAAACTTTCACCTTTATGAATTAAACTTTAAATTTACTTTGGTACCCACACCAATCTCAGATTTGAAATCCCCTGATATTCCCGACATATTCATTCGGTACTTTATATTCGCAAGGCCAAGACCATGTTCTACATTGTCAATATCAAACCCATCACCATCATCACTGATCGTTATAGATATGTTTTCATTTTCATCTTTTGACATATTAAAAATAAAAACATTTGCATTCGCATGTTTTAAAGTATTATTAAACAATTCCTGAATGATTCGATATAGGTTGAAGTTATCAATAGATTGCATGTCTGACTCAATAATTGATTCATCCATATCTAATCGAAATTCAATTTCTCCAATAGCATTAATACGATGTGCAAATCTCTCCATTGCATTTATAAAACCTGCCTCTAATTCGGGGGGCAATAGATTGTATGCGATCTCTTTTACCTCACGGATGCAGCTTTGGAGTAAGTTCCCCAACTCATTGTAATTTTCTTTTTGTTCCTCTTTGGCTTCGAGGTTTTGAAACAAAAGGTTTAAAAGCACCATTTGCTGACCTAAACCATCATGTAACTCTCTTGCAATTTTTTTCTTCTCGGATTCTTCAGCATGAGAAATAATATCAAATTTTCTTTTTTCAAATTCAAGTTCTTTGGTCCGATCAATAATTAAAGCCATAAATTCAATATTACCAGAATCTGATTCAATTTGACTTATTTCAATATCGACAGTAATATGTGTGTCATCTCCTGTTAGCTGTACAAACCTGCCTCCTTTCGGTGTAATCACATCATCTTTACTCCCTCCCGTATTGAATGAGGTTAACTGTCTACCCATAATATCTTGATCAGAAAGATGGTATAGTGCCTTTGTTGCAATATTGACGAGTTCGATGGTCATATCCTCTCCCACCAGCTGAATAATAGGTAAGGGGGACTTGTTAAATACATCTTTAAACTTTCTTTCAGATTTTTGAACCTTGATGCTTAATTGTCTTCTTAACAAACCATATTTGATGGTTTTATTTAATATCTGGGCATTCAAGTCCCCCTTTAAGACATAATCTTGGCCTCCTTTAGAAACGATTTCTAAAGCAATTGATTCATCATCCATTCCTGATAAAACAATCACAGAGGCAAGAGGAAAGAGATTCTTGATTGAATCGTAGGTTTCTACTCCAGAAGAATCAGTAATATTTAGGTCCAATAATATAACATCCGGTTCTTGATATTTTCTAATCTCTTTTGCTTCACCTATAGAATCAATCGAGATAATGTTTTCTAAGGAAATTCCAGAGGTGCTCAGCTGAAACTGAACCATCTCGGCAAAAACAGCGTCATCCTCTATGATTAGTATTTGTGCTTCTTTCATGATTAATAGCTATTGCGAATCAAAACCCGGTCATTATCAACAACCTCTCGAATTCCAGAACGAAACGAATCCAACTCTTCTGGAGCAATGCAATCTGTAGGGAATGATAATTGTAAGTCTTTAATGTAATCAAAATATACAGATTCTTTTCCAATAGTGACCTGTCTTAAACCAGACAAATACACAATAGTAACCTCCCTATCAGACACGATAACCGCTTTAGATGAAATTCCAACTCTGAATTTATTTCTTATTCCAATCACAAGAAAAAAAAGGCCTTCAACAGAAAACCCAAAGAGAACAATTCCAGGATAATGATGCTCCCCTGTAACTCTAAACATAGCGTAAGCCACAGCAGACATGATACCCGACTCTAGCAACGTATACACAACTATACGTTGAGACCTTCCTTTGCTAACCACTTTATTCCATTGGAATCTTGATTGTTTGTTGACAATTAACAAGCCCATCCATCTGCGAATACTCCTCCATATTAGAATAATAAAAAATAGTAATGCAAATCCTAAAAACATGTAACCCTGATAAGGCAGCTCACTGCCCGTAGTATGAAGGAAATCAATGGGCACATCCAATCCAATGTATACCGTTAAGCACAATAACGGAATAGTGAAAAATATCAATAGACTATTGGTAAAACTATTCATTTGGGATTAATTTCAACTGACGTTTTAACATTACAATTTCTTCTTTTACTTCCTCATTCTTTTTATTGACCTTGTCAAAAAGTTTCTCTGATCCTTTTGAAACTGAAAAATAACCGAGATTGTTTTCTGATTGTAAAATGTCATTTTCTAAAGTGGAAATTCTCTTACGAAGGATGTTTTTTTCTTAAAACAAAATGTCTTTTCTGTTTTCCATTAATGCATAGGAATCAATTTTGAGCTTAAATATAGTCAACTCCACTTGTTCAGGTTTAAATTGAAGACCTTTTACTTTCTCTTTTAGAACACTAATGAATTCGGATAAAATCTGATTTGACTTGTCTTTTCGAACAGGACCTATCGCAACAAAAGACTCAATGTCCTCTTTAAGGTTTTGCTCCGTGTACTCTTTAGTTAATTCCTTATTCTTAAAGGATGCAATAGCCGTATTTTTAGCCTTTAAGTTTTCTTCAAGACTTTTTTTAAATTCATTCGAGACCTCTTCCTTTCTATTAAAAAACTGATCACAAACTTTTCTAAATTCTTCCCAAAGAGGACGTTCATACCGACCTGCGTTCTTTGTTGTCTTCCACTTTTTTTGAAGATCTATTAATCCTTTAGTTGCCGCTTGGATGTCTTCAGAATTATTCAATTCCACTGCGCGAGCAATTAATTCTTTCTTAACGTCTCTTGCTTTATGATCTACCTCATCTTTTGATTTAAAAAACACCTTTCTTTCATCAAAAAAAGCATTACAGATACCTCTAAATTCTTTCCAAATTTTATCATTGTCTTTTTTTGCAGCGAAACCAATTTTTTTCCAATCTTCTTGTGCTTTTTTAACCTCATTTGTAAGATGATTCCATTGTTTGATATTTCTAGAATCGTCTTCTTCTTTTATCTTAATTTTTAGAGAAGCGATAATTGCCCGTTTCTTATTTAAGTTGTCATTTTGAATCTGGCGATATTCATCGTAATGTTTATTTATTTTATCATAAATAGAACGAACCGCTTCCCAATAGCTTGTCTTTAATATCTCCCATTCCTCATTATTAACAGGGCCTATATCCTCCCAATCATCTTGAAGCGAACGAAGTGATTTTTCAATTTCTCTTACTTGACTTTCCCCATTACGAAGAGTCTGCAGCTTGTGAATAATCTCTTGTTTTAGTTGAGCATTTCTTTTGTAATCATGATCTTTAATTTCACGATACATATTTATGTTGTAAAAGAACATTTCACGAAGTCTAGAATATTCTTTTTGAACGATATCCCTTTTTGTTCTAGGAATGTCTCCTATTTTCTTCCAAGTCTCTTGTATCGTATTAAACGCTTTGAAAGCTGAGCCAATATTTTCCTCATTTTCAACGAGTGTCTTAAGCTCTGTAATTAGATCGGTTTTTTGCTTTAAGTTTACCTCTTCCAATTGATTTTTTAACTCAATCTGCTTTTTTCGGTTTTCTTTATAGCTTCCATAAAGAACATAAAATTGTTCTTTAACAATCGTAAAATCAACTTGCTCAATTGTTTCTCCTTTGTCCTTAGCTTTTAGTACCTCAACTTGTTGACTCCCCTCTGACTTCAATAACCAATCATCAAAATCAACTTTAAGCTGATTGACCTCTCTTATGTTAGAGATCAAGTCATCTTCTCCAATTTTAGCACTAAGCTTTTCTATTAATTCGTTTTTCATTTTACCAAAACATTCATATCAAAATCTGCCAATCTCACAAACCTCTCAATCCGCGATGAAATCTCCTCACTCTTTAAATCCAACAGCCTCTCTGTTCCAAATTTCTCAACACAGAAAGAAGCCATAGCTGAACCATATATAACCGCTCTTTTTAAGTTCTCAAATGACAAGTCACCTGTAGATGCGATGTGCCCCATAAATCCACCAGCAAAAGTATCTCCTGCACCAGTTGGATCAAAAACTTCTTCAAGCGGTAAAGCTGGAGCAAAAAACACTTCATCCTTAACAAAAAGTAGAGCCCCGTGTTCACCTTTCTTAATAATCAAAATCTTGGGTCCCATTCCTCGAATCAACCTGGCGGCTTTTACGAGAGAATATTCACCACTCAATTGGCGGGCTTCCTCATCATTAATAATCAATAGATCTACCATAGAAATGGTCTTTTCAAGATCACCCATTGCAATATCCATCCAAAAATTCATGGTATCCATTGCAATGAGTTTTGGTCTTTTATTTAGTCGAGTGATTACTGTACTTTGAACCAATGGACTCAAATTACCCAACATCAGATACTCAGAATTCTGGTATTCCTCAGGCACCAATGGGTCAAAATTTTCAAGTACATTCAGTTCTGTTATTAGCGTATCTCTGCTATTCATATCATTGTGGTATTTCCCAGACCAGAAAAAGGTTTTCTCCCCTTCTTTTACTTGCAGCCCTTTGGTATCGATACCACGTCTATTTAGATCGTCCAATGTTTCTTTTGGGAAGTCATCACCAACAACAGAAATAATATTCTGATTCTTCTCAAAATAGGATGATGCCAATGCGATAAAGGTTCCCGCACCTCCAACAATTTTATCGGTCTTTCCATATGGTGTTTCTATGGCGTCAAATGCGACACTTCCAACAGTCAATAAACTCATTTTTTTTTATTTTAAGACTCAAAGATACGCAATTTGACACTTACTTTATGAAATAAAAATTTACGTTTGTTTAAGGGAAATAGAACATCTCGTCTCGCGCAATTTTGTAATTTTAAGCAAATGAATAAAATAATACTCCTTGCCCTTGTCTCCTTACTCTGTTTTTCATTGCAGATTACAGCACAGCAAGAGGATAAAACGGGCGAGCTTATTAAAATATTTAATCAAAATTCAAAAATATCACTCGTATCGAATGATGAATTGGTCGATAGACTAAAAGTAAATTTAAATGATGAACAAACTCAAAAAAATGATAAGCTTGTTATATTAGATTTATTATTGTCCCATTACTTAGAAAAAGGAGAGTTCATAAAGTTCAAACAACTTTATCAAAATAATTTATCCTTATTAAATCAAGATGCTTTAAAAATGCATTTCTGGGAAAGTGTTTTTTCCAATTATTCCGGAGACTATGTAAAGAGCCTATCTGCCTCGAGAAAACACTTAAATGAAGTGGAAAAAAACAGAAATAATGATGAGCTTTCAAAAGCTTACAGGATTCTTGCACTTTCAAACATGTATCTGAATAATAAAGATTCATCTCTTTTCTATTCTAATCTCTCATTAAATTTTGCTCGAAGATCGTCATCAGAGAATGCAGTTTTAAATACATTCAGAACACAATCCGTAATTTATAATCATTTTGGAATGATTGGACAGAGTACTTCGGTACTCATTAAGTTTATTGACCAAGCAGAAGAAAATAGAGACTTCAAAAACATCTGTTGGGGTACCATTCAAATTGCAGAAAAATCTTTTCAAATACGCTACTATAATGAAGCAAAAACTTATTATAGAAAAGCATTAAGTCTTGCTGAAAAAAACAATGCGACTTTCTACAAATCTGTAATTTACAGAGGCCTTTCTGAGGTATCTCTTGCCTTACAAGAGGAAACAGAAGCGACCAGGTATTTAGAAAAAAGTCTACCATTAATAAAGGAGTGGGAAGAAAGCACAAATCTTCCTCTGACGATGCTTACAAAGGCTAAAATATTGATCTATCAAAACAATTATGAACAGGCCAACAATGAATTAGCAACTGCCAGAAGTCAATTTGAACACCTTGGAGATAAGGTTGGAAATGCCATTTCCTTGCATCTTATTGGACAGCTATTCTTTAAACAGAAAGAATGGAAACTCTCAGAAAGCTATTTTAATAAATCGTTAAACCTCCTTGAGGGTTATGAATTTGATTCATATCGTCTAGAAAGTCATAAATTTCTTGCAGAAGTCTATGCCAATAAACAAGATTTTACTCGGGCTTATGCCAACCTTGAAGAATATCAAAAATACACGAATATCAATTCATCAATATCTAGCACCAAAGCTATAAATGAATTGACGCAAATGTATTCACGTGAGCTTAGGGAATATCGCATTAAAGAGCAGAGTCAAGTAATATTGACTCAAAAAAAGGAAAAAGAACTCCTTGCTTTAAAAAGTGAAAAACAGTTTTCCACGATCATACTCATTGTAATCATCTTGACATCCATCATTATTATTGTTGTCTTTTATTTTAGACAACTTAAGATCAAGCAACAAACTCAAGAAATAGAAATGTCTCAAACCTTATTGAGGACACAAATGAATCCTCATTTTATTTTTAATGCCATGTCCGTAATACAAGGCTATATCTACGAAAATGATCCGAGTAAATCTTCAAAGTTTTTGGTCAGTTTTTCAAAATTAATTCGACTTATTTTAGAAAATTCTCCAAAAGAATTCATCACACTTGAAACCGAGGTTGATATCCTTGACAAATATCTAAAAACACAAAAATTGAGATTTGAAAATCGATTTGACTTTAAAATAACAGTGCCCGATGAACTGGTTTTTAAAAAAGTATTGATCCCCCCTATGATTACTCAACCGTTTGTTGAGAATTCAATAGAACATGGACAGCTTAACATAGTAGAAAATGGACATATTCACATAGAGTTTAAAGAACAAAACGAAATGCTTTATGTAAAAATTGAAGACAACGGGGTTGGACGTAAAGAATCTGAAAAAAACAAACTGAAAAAGGACCACAAGAGTATGGCACTAAACATAACAAAAGAAAGAGTGAATATTATCAATAAGAAATACCGATCAAAAGCTACTGTTGAAATTGGAGATCTACAAGAGGGGAAATTTAGTGGCACTCTCGTAGAGTTAAACCTCCCATTACTCACCGAAAAGATTAACTTAGACTAACTATGAAAAAGATCCTTATTATTGATGATGAAAACAAGACCAAAGATTTCATAAAAAAACTCCTTATTTCATTTGGTCACAAATTTGAAATATACACTGATGGGTCTAATGTTGAAACAGGGATTCAGGCCATCAACACAATAAAGCCTGACCTTGTATTTCTAGACATACAAATGCCTGACGGAAATGGTTTTGATGTTTTAAAAGGGGTGAAAGAAAAAGATTTTGAAATCATCTTCATAACGGCCTATCAAGAATATGCCATTCAAGCCATTAATTTTAGCGCTCTTGCCTATATATTAAAGCCTATTGATGTCGAAGAATTAGAGCAGGCAGTCGAAAAAGCATTGTCCAAACTAGACAAAAATGACAACGAGAATCAATTTAATGCATTAGAAAATAATTCTGATAGAAACAAGAAAAAGAAACTCGTATTAAAAACGCAGGAAAGTGTTTATGTTTTAGAGCTGAAGGATATCATTCGTTGCGAAGCAGACAAAAACTACACCTCTTTTTTCCTCAATTCTGGTAAAAGAATTCTGGTTTCAAAAACATTAAAAGAATACGATTTACTCTTATCTGGACACTCCTTTTTCAGAGTACAACAATCGCATCTGGTAAATCTTGATTTTATTGACCGTTACGATAAAGTAGATGGCGGAGCGGTAATTATGAAAGATGGTAGTTCAGTACCGTTGTCTCCTGCAAAAAAAGAGCAATTTTTTCAC
>CAJQPH010000023.1 GCA_905480165.1 uncultured Flavobacteriales bacterium | reverse complement strand
CAGGCAAACTCAATCAGGATATATTGATCAGAAATTCGAATCAGGGAGTTCATATCAGTTTTCCAAAAACCATAGATGAATCGAGTATTAAAGGTGAAATTACATTTCAAAGATTATCAAATCAAAAGCTCGACTTTACGGAAGTAATTAAATTATCACGTCACGAACAACTTATCCCGTCAGAGAAACTGGTTTCTGGAAAATGGATTATCAAAATTGACTGGAAAACTGGAAACAATGAATATCTTTATAAAGATTCCTGGTTTTATTAATAGCAACTATTATTTTATACACTGCACTCATATTTGGTCTTTTAGGTAGTTTCCACTGCATTGGAATGTGTGGGCCTATTGCATTTGTATTGCCCATCCCGAAAGGCGATAAGTTCAAATCTATCTTAGGCACGGCTTTATATCATGCCGGACGTATTCTAAGCTATAGTCTGATCGGATTACTGTTCGGCTTACTGGGAAGAGGACTCTATCTCGCAGGGTTTCAACAGCGGCTTTCTATTTTGATCGGTGTTGTGATGATTCTAATCATACTGATTCCGACACGAATATTAAATAAGTTTCATTTTACCAGACCTTTATATCTTGTTATCGGAAAAGTAAAAACCAAACTAGGACTTTATTTAAATAAGAGTTCCTTCAAATCTCTTTTTTTAATAGGATTCTTCAATGGATTTTTACCTTGTGGTCTTGTTTATATGGCGCTGCTTGGCGCAATTTCAACTGGTGAATTACTAGACGGTGCAATTTATATGACCGTATTTGGCCTTGGAACCGTTCCGCTCATGACTGCAGCAGTTTTTTTAGGGAATTTTTTAAAAGTATCCGTTCGAAATAAAATTCAAAAAGCAATTCCTATATTTGTGCTAATAATTGGATTGTTGTTTATTTTAAGAGGATTAGGCCTAGGAATTCCATACGTTTCTCCTACAGACAATCAATTACTTATTTCTAACAATCCAAATTCATGCGTAACTGAATAATTTATGAGTAAAAACCTTGACAAAAACATTACTGAAGCAGAATTCAATACAATTCATTCTCGTGAAGATCTGCTTGATATTCTAAAAGAGAAAGATAATAACATCAGTGCCGTCTTGTCTAAAATACAATATGAACAAGAAAAAGAAAAGCTTCAGGTTGAACTGGTGAAACTGCAACAATGGGTTAAAAAGAATAACAAGCGAGTAGCTATTATTTTTGAAGGCAGAGATGCTGCCGGAAAGGGTGGTAATATCAGAAGGTTTACTGAACATCTAAACCCAAGATCTATGCGACTGGTAGCCCTTAATAAACCTACTAAAGTAGAAAAGGGACAATGGTATTTTAGAAGGTATATTCAACATTTACCCAATCCAGGTGAGCTCGTGTTTTTTGACAGATCTTGGTATAACAGAGCAGTAGTAGAGCCTGTTATGGGATTTTGTACGCAGCATCAATATGAGCAGTTCATGGTGCAATTACCTGAATTTGAGCATATGCTTTATGAAGATGGTGTAATTATCATAAAATTCTGGCTCTCTATCACAAAGGAAGAACAACTCTCCCGTTTCAATGCCAGAGAGGATAACCCACTCAAACGATGGAAATTTAGCCCTGTGGATAAGAAAGGTCAGGAATACTGGGATGATTATACCAAATATAAGGAGCAAATGTTTAGTAAGACGCATACCTCTTTCAGCCCCTGGATCATTGTTAAAACCAATGACAAAGAAAAGGCACGCTTAGAATGTATGCGATATGTGCTTTCTCAATTTGATTATGATAAAAAGGATGAGGCTGAAGTCTCTTTATTGCCTGATCCAAATGTCATTATGCGTTATTTCAGGTCTTTACACAAATACGATTAATTTATTATGAATGATTTCTCTGAAAAAGAATTGAAAAAACTCAATTCAAAAAAAGGTCTTTTGTCAATTTTAAGTAACGACGTCATCAACCTACCTAAAACAATCAGGTATATTGATTATGAAAAGCAATTAAAATCACTTCAAACCGAATTGATCAGACAACAGGCATGTATTATCGACAATAACATGCGTGTTATTGTGATATTCGAAGGAAGAGACTCTGCTGGAAAAGGTGGTGCCATCAGAAGAATTACGGAAAGAATTAATCCCAGGCATTTTAGAATTGTAGCCTTACCAAAACCAACTGAAGTTGAGCAAACGCAGTGGTATTTCCAAAGGTATATACAGCAATTTCCTAAGGCAGGTGAAATCGTATTTTTCGATAGAAGCTGGTATAACCGTGCCGTGGTTGAACCCGTAAATGGCTTTTGTACCGATGAGGAGTATAAAATTTTCATGAAACAAGTCAATGACTTTGAAAGAATGATCACTGAATCTGGAATCTTATTGGTCAAGATCTATATGTCAATTTCTAAAAAGGAGCAAGCTAAACGCTTCGAAGACATTAGAAACAATCCGTTAAAGCAATGGAAAATGAGCAAAGTAGATGAGAAAGCCCAGGAACTATGGGATTCCTACACTTTTTATAAGAATAAAATGTTTGAAAACACCAAAAATAATGGCATTCCATTTAAGGTGATTAAAGCAAATAGAAAGACTGATGCCAGAACTGAAGCTGTCGAGCATATTTTAGAAAGCATTCCTTATGATAAGGATAGAGAAATCTAGTATTACTTCTTCGTTTTTCTAAACATAAAATAAAAGCCAACCAAGATCATCGGAATACTCAATAATTGCCCGGTGTTAAGGTCCCATTCACCTCTTTGGTCTACTTGCGCTTCTTTGAAGAATTCAACTATGAGCCTAACTGACCATAAAAATACCATAAACAAACCAAAAAGATAGCCTAGTTTTTCTCTCTTATCTGTTTTCCAATAAACATACCACAAAACAATAAAGGTGATCACATACCCCAAAGATTCATACAATTGTGTTGGATGTCTGGGAAAATCCTCTCCCAATTGTTTGAACACAAAACCATAGTCAGTTCCTGTTGGTTTTCCAATAATTTCAGAATTCATCAAATTCCCTATTCTAACAAAAACGGCTCCACTTGCTACAGGTATTACAATTCGGTCTAATATCCACAGCATCGGTTTTTGTATGACCTTTTTGGAATAAAAATACATCGCAATGATGATACCAATTGCGGCTCCATGACTAGCTAAACCCTGATACCCGGTAAACTGAAAAGGATTGAACCTCACAGGTAATAGTACTTCTAAAGGATTTGAAATTAAGAAAGCAGTATCATAAAATAAGAAATGTCCAATTCTCGCACCTAATAAAGTGGCTATTACGGTATAAATAAATAACGAATCCAGTTTTTCAACTGGAATTCCCTCTCGTTTATAAATCCCTTTCATGATCTGAAGACCCAGAACAAAGGCAATAACAAACATCAAACTGTAATACCTGATTGCGAATGAACCAATTTTAAACAACTCAATGCTTGGGTCCCAATCAATACTTAAAAACAACATGGAAATCTATTTTATCGGGTAAATATAATTGAAAGTAGTTAATAATAACTCCCCTCTTCACTTTTTATTCTTTGGCTTTTTATCAGGAACCGGATCATATCCATTTCCACCCCAGGGATGGCATTTAGAGATTCTTTTAATGGCTAACCAGCTTCCTTTAAAAAGACCATGAATCTCCAGAGCTTCTATCGCATAATGAGAACACGTTGGAGAATACCTGCAACTCGCGGGTGTATATGGCGAAATGGCAACTTGATAAAACCTTATCAACAATAGAAAAGGAAATGTCAAAATCCGTTTGATCATTTGTTAAGCGTCTTAATTAAGGGAATAACTAGTACCCTCTTTTCCGTCTTTTAATTGAACTCCAAGAACCAATAACTCGTCTCTGATTTTATCAGATAAAGCCCAGTCTCTATTGTCTCTTGCAGTCTTTCTCATCTCGATCAACAATTGGACCAAACCATCTACCCTCTCAGAACTATCGCTACTCTTTTGAGCATTTTCCAAGCCGAGTATATCATATACAAAAATACTTAAGGTACTTTTCAACAAGTCAAGATCTTCATTTGTCAATGATGCTTTGCCATCATTGATCAAATTAATCCATTTTACAGCTTCAAACAATTGCGCAATCAAAATAGGTGAATTGAAATCATCATTCATCGCATTGTAACAACTATCTCTCCAAGCCGGTACATCCAGAGTAGAACTAGAACCAGCATGAATTTTATTTGATAAATCAAGAGCTTCCATTAATCTGTAATAGCCCTTTTCAGAAGCTAAAATCGCATCATCAGAAAAATCAAGTATGCTTCTGTAATGCGCCTGCATCATGAAAAATCTGGCGACACTTGGAGCGTACGCTTTTGAAATATTGCTGTTCTCTCCTGTAAATATCTCCTCCGGTAATATATTATTCCCAGTTGATTTAGCCATCTTTTTTCCATTCATTGTCAGCATGTTACCATGCAACCAATATTTTACCGGGTTGACATGATTGCATGCCTGCGCCTGTGCAATTTCACATTCGTGATGTGGAAACTTCAGGTCCATTCCTCCTCCATGAATATCAAATTCTTCACCAAGGTATTTTGTACTCATCACGGTACATTCTAAATGCCAGCCAGGAAATCCAATTCCCCAAGGAGAATTCCACCTTTGAATATGCTCAGGTTCAGCTTTTTTCCAAAGCGCAAAATCCTGCGGGTTCTTTTTATCAGACTGCCCATCCAATATCCTAGTATTTTCAATAGCATCATCTATATTTCTCTTTGACAGAATCCCGTAATGTTCTTTTTCATTATATTTTAAAACATCAAAATATACCGATCCGTTTATTTCATAGGCCAATCCATTTTCAAGTATCGTCTCTATGGCTTCAATCTGTTCAACAATATGACCCGTCGCTGTTGGCTCAATACTAGGTGGAAGAAAATTGAATTTTTGCAATATTTCATGAAAATCTGTGGTATATCTTTGTACTATTTCCATAGGCTCCAACTTTTCCAATCGAGCCTTTGTTGATATTTTATCTTCTTGGGAATCATCGGTCAAATGCCCTGCATCCGTAATATTTCTGACATAGCGCACTTTATATCCCAAATGCAAGAAGTATCGGTAAATCATATCAAAAGACATAAAAGTTCTTACATTTCCAAGATGTACATTGCTGTAAACGGTAGGGCCACAAACATACATGCCAACATAGCCTTCTTTTACTGGTTCAAACAGCTCTTTCTTATTTGTAAGTGAATTATAGAGGTACACATTCTGCATTGTATAGGATCTTATTTTTATTTGTTTTTTAACACTTCAAATATAAGAACTATTACAAGAATGAAAGCCAAAAAAAACACCCAAGAATTCCTCTCAGGTGTTTCATTTTTGCTGGCCGTATCTTCTTATTTAATAGTGCTGATTTTACAATAATCAACATCCATTTCTAATTTGGCATTTCTTGGAACTTTTATACGCAAAGTCTTTTTAATTTTCACCTTTTGCCTGTTTTCAAGAATTCGCTTCACTTCATACTCTCTTTCTCTTGCACTTTCAGCTACGATCATGGCACGTTCTTCCCTTGCTTGATTCTGGGCCTCCCGCACCTCTAATTGCGCCTCTCTTGCATGAATCCTCG
>CAJQPH010000022.1 GCA_905480165.1 uncultured Flavobacteriales bacterium | reverse complement strand
CCGCAAGATTGAAAGAAATGTGATCACTCATCCCTAGGAGTTGGGCGAAAAATATTCTAGAGTCGTCTTTAGTTATATTGTGTTTCTCCAAAGATAAAGCAAGTTTTTTAGAACTGTTTTCATTATGAGTTCCAGCAACTAGCGATAAATAATTAATATTTTTCAAGATGTAATCTAGTGCCAAATCATAATCACGATCAGTAGATTCTTTGTCTATTTGAATAGGAGATAGGTATCCCATTTCTTTTGCTCGATTTCTTTCCTTCTCCATATACGCGCCTCTCACGAGTTTTATCCCGTATGAGATGTTGTGTTTTTTAGCCTTTTGAAGACAATCCTCTAAAAAAGCCAATCGATCATGCCGATACATTTGAATGGTGTTGTAGACAATACATTTCTCTTTATTATATAAAATCATCATATCGAAAGCCCATTGATCGATTATATCTTGAACCCAAGTTTCTTCTGCATCAATAAATACGGGTACATTTTGTTTTTTTGCTGCTGAACAAATATTGTCAATTCTATTTTTTACCTTTTCAAGCTCGATAGCCTCAACGTTAGATAGCTGATTGACATCAGTAGATGCCTTTTCTAGTAATGAGAATTTACTTATTCCTGTAATCTTAAATACGGCGAAAGGAATGTTTTTTTCTTGAGCGGCTTTTTCAATAGTCTCAATGATAATTCTAGTAGTTTGATCAAAGTCATCTTCTTCAAATTTCCCTTCTACTGAATAATCTAATATTGTTCCAACCTTGTACTTGCCAAGGGTTTCAATAGTAGAAGTACATTCTTGTATTGTTTCTCCTCCACAAAACTGTTTAAAAATGGTTCTTTTCACAATAAAGTTTACCGGTAACCTCAGCTTTAAAGCAATAATCATAAAGAATTTACCTAGCTTAACGATTAAGGGAGAGCCAATTATGCGAAACAGCCAATACGCTCTTTTTAAATCATAGTTTGACTTAATCTTGAAGGCTATATTTGTATCATTGAAATTTAACACCCCGTAAAAATAACGTGTTTTTACATATAATGAAATCCAGCTCGAATATTCAGTATATTTGATTCAATTTTTTATTAGAAAATGAGAGTGATTTCTAGTCCAATTCAGGATGTTGAGGTAGGTAATATAGCAGATTCTTCACTTGAAAAGATTCTCGAAAGTTATTCCGATAGGGGTATCATTGTAATTGTTGATCAAAACACACATGATCTCTGTTTGGAGTTTTTAATAACAACTTTTCCTCAATTAAAAAAGTCTGAAATTATTCTTCTTCCCGTAGGAGAAGAGAATAAGGTAATGGAGGTTTGCATGCAGGTTTGGAATGCATTTTCAGAATACGGGTTTGGTCGAAGAGATTTGGTGTTGAATCTTGGTGGAGGAGTAGTTACAGATACGGGTGGCTTTCTAGCTTCTTTATACAAAAGAGGGATGGATTTTATTCACATTCCAACTTCCTTACTAGGTATGATTGATGCTTCTATTGGAGGTAAAAATGGTATAGACCTCAATCAATACAAGAATCAGCTAGGAACCATTTCAGCTCCAAAGCGCGTATTTGTAGATCCTGTTTTTATGGGCACGTTACCTGAAGCAGAATTTTACAATGGATATGCTGAAATGTTAAAATATGCATTTATTAAAGACAAACATTTATTTAATGAAATTAAAGGTTTTTCTAAGGAAAAGGACTTTTCTAATATTGATGTAATTGTAAAATGCATACAAATTAAGGTTGATATTGTAGATGGCGATCTATATGAAAAAGCAGAACGAAAATTATTAAATTTTGGACATACGGTGGGTCATGCCATTGAAGGTTATTTTTTAGAATCTGTCCCGATTTCTCACGGTCACGCTGTAGCACTCGGAATGTGTGCCGAAGCCTATTTGTCAATGGATAAAGTGGGGCTTTCCAAAAAAGAGTATAAGCAAATAGAGGAAGTATTAACTAGAGTATACCCATTTATTAAATTTACTGATGAGGATATAAAAGCAATAATCAAGCTGATGTATAATGATAAAAAGAATGAATCCGGAAAGATCTATTCAGTTTTACTTCATGGAATAGGGTCCTCAACTTTTCATAATGAGCTTTTAGAAAGTGAAATAGGAAAAGCTCTTTTGCATATATCTATGCTTTCAGACATCTATAACTAAAAAAAAGCCCTGCATAGCAGAGCTTTTTAGTCGAGTGTTATTCAATTATTTGATTACCGTCATTTCTTCTACAATATGCTTTGCACCAGCGTATTTATCAATCAAGAAAAGAACGTATCGTATATCTACATTTATGGTTTTTTGAAGCTTGTTATCGAAGATAACATCTCCTGCCATGGCTTCAATATTCCCATCAAACGCCAAACCAATGAGCTCACCTTTTCCGTTAAGCACTGGAGAACCAGAATTTCCACCCGTTATGTCATTATTGGTTAAGAAGTTCACTGGCATATATCCATCCTCATCAGCGTAAGGGCCAAAATCTTTTGATTCATATAAATCTATAAGACCTTGTGGGAGATCAAATTCGGGATCGTCCTCAACAAACTTTTTAACAGTACCTTTTAGGGTAGTGTAATAGTTTTCTTTTGCATCATTTCTAGGGTCATTTGGTAATGGACTTACTTTTCCATAAGTTAACCTCAAGGTAGAATTGGCATCAGGGTAGATTACCGGGCTCAAGCCTGACTCTCTCATTCCGTCAACGAGCATTCTATATGCACGATCAAATTTATCTTTTGCTTCATCAATTTTGGTGTCGCTTGAGAAATAGTGAGCGATCAACTTATTCGATAAAACCATTAAAGGATCATTTTCTAACAACTCCTTGCTTGGAACGTTTATAAAAGCATTTAATCGCTTTTCTGAAGTGAAAATACTAAGCTCAAGGATTGATTCTAAATATAAATCTAAAGAGCTGTTTAATTCATTGGAATACTCATCAATGGTTTCGGGAAGTGTATAGTTGGCCTTTCCTACATATAAAGTAAGCATTTCTTTTAGCATTTCCATTTCCAAATTTAGGTCCGATGTTGCGATGAAATCATCAACACCATTATAAACCAGGTCAAGATTACTGCGATCCTCTGCGTATTGGGCTAAAACCCGTCCTAGGCTTCGAGAGATTGTTGCCAATTTAGACCCTCTAAAGACCATTCTTAAGTAATTGTCATGTCTGGATTTATCATTTGTTAGGGCATAATAGTCGTTAATATCTTTAATAACACCAGAATACTTAGCGTTCTTTTTCTTTTTTGTCCACTTGTCAAATTTTGCCTCATTTTTGGCTTTTGAATTGGCGGTTTCAAACTTCGTCAAAGCATCAATCATTCCTTGACGGTTCTTCCAATAGTTGGCTACACCAGCATATTTAGAAGCATAATTCAACCGCACGCCATTGTCTTTATCCATATACTTTTTCATTACATCCATAGCCTTTTTAGAAGCTTCAACCCAAGCTGGATAGGCGTATTTTACGTTTTGATCGATTCCGCCAGCTGGCAGCCATCGGTTTGTTCTACCTGGATAACCTAGAATCATGGCAAAATCATCTTTGTCAATTCCTTGGATATTTACTGGAAGGTGATGTTTTGGCTTTAAAGGAACGTTATCCGTAGAATATTCTGCTGGGTTTCCATCTGAGTCAGCATAAACTCTGAACATTGAGAAGTCTCCGGTATGTCGAGGCCATTCCCAATTGTCTGTATCGCCACCAAATTTACCTACACTTGCAGGAGGTGTGCCAACAAGTCTTACGTCTGTGTAATCCTGATATACGAAATAGTAGTATTCATTTCCTTGAAAGAATGAACGTACACTCACTACATATTTGCCGTCATCACTATTTTCCTCTTCTATTTTGGCAGTTTCTGCTTTAATAGCATCATTTCTTTCTTTTTCAGACATTTCATCATTCAGTACGCCAAGCATTCGTTGAGATACATCATCCATTCGAACGAAAAAGCGAACAAACAGAGAATTAGGTTTCATTTCCTCTT